>JBITAD010000459.1:0-11291 GCA_044439945.1 Blastopirellula sp. JB062 | reverse complement strand
TATTAGTCGTCGAGCGCGTCAAGCCCGGCGTCGGCGCGCGCGGGGTTTTCGAGATAGGCGGTCAGCAAGATCTGCGCCGCAAGCTTATCGAGCACTTGCTTTCGCTTTTGCTTGGTCATGCCGGCCCCGGCCAGACGTTCTTTGGCGATGCTTGTGGTGAACCGCTCGTCGTAATAGATAACTGGGACGCCGGTGATCTTTTTGAGCCAGGCGCCAAACTTGCGGGCCTCTTTCGACTTGCCGCTTTCGTCGCCGCTCATGTGAACCGGCAAACCGACGACGAACAGCGCGACTCGTTCTTCGCGGGCTAACTGCTCGAAATATTGCCGATCAATTTTGGGCGACCGGCGGGCGTAATTTTCGAGCGGGCTGGCCAAGATTCGCTCGGGATCGGTAATCGCGACCCCAATACGTACCGTGCCGAAGTCGATGCCGGCAACCCGGCCGACGGATGGAATTTCGGGCGTCGAATCTTCGCTCATAGGTGCGAGTCCCACCCGGCCGCTTGCAGTCGCTTGACGACTTCGCGAATTTCTTCTTCCCGGTTTTTATCGGCGACCAGCGTCGCGTCTTGGGTATGCACGACAATGACGTCGCGCATGCCCAACGTAACGATCAAATGATCGCCGTCGGCTTTGATGATTGATTGGCTCGTATCGACCCCAAGATGCTTGGCCAACACGGTGTTGCCGTCGGCGTCGGATTCGTTCAGCCGTTGCAAGCTTTGCCAATTGCCGACGTCGTCCCACAGAAACGGGGCTTCGATCACGGCGACGTCTTGATGACGCTCCATCACCGCGTAGTCGATCGACTTGCCGCGAATCGCTTCGAACTCGGCGGCGAACGTTTCGGCCTGTTGCGGCGTTCCCCAAGCGGCGCCGATCGCTTCTAAATGGGCGAACATCTCCGGCTCGTGTCGACGCAGCGCGTCGAGAATGGTTTTCGCCTTCCAGATGAAGATGCCGCTATTCCAATAAAAACGGCCTGACTCGAAATACTCGCGGGCGACCTCTCCCTTCGGCTTTTCGCGAAAACGAGCGACGGCGTAAGTGGGCGGCGATCGGCTATCGACGCTCAGCGACTCTCCCCGCTCGATATAGCCGAACGTTTCGGCCGGATATTTCGGCGTAATGCCGAAGGTGACGATCCGATCGGCGGAATCGGCGACCAAGCCGGCGCCATACCGGATCGCCGCTTGAAACTCGGACTCGGGCGAGATGACATGGTCAGACGGCATGACGGCCATGACGGCGTCGGGATCATCGCGAGAAACGAGCAGCGCCGCCAAACCGATGCAAGGCGCCGTATCGCGTTTGCAAGGTTCGCCGACGATCGCCGACGCAGGCAAGTTGGGAAATTGCCGTTGGATCGGCTCGACCAGTCGCTGATTGGTGACGATCAAGATCTGATCCGCCGAGACCAGATCGCCCAGTCGCGACGCGGTGGTCTGAATCATCGTTCCGTCGCCGGTCAGGTCCAACAGTTGCTTGGGCCGATCGGCTCGACTCGCGGGCCAAAATCGGGTTCCGGCGCCGCCGGCCATAATCACCGCATGTAGCATCAGGACATTCCTTTTCGATTAGTCGCTCAAGACGGTCGGTTCGACAATCGGCGACATCCCTTCGACTTTTGATTGGAGTTCGTCTGCGTCGAGCGCAAACAGAGGGCTGATTTCGAGCGGCACGTTGGGTTCGACTTTCACGCCTGAGTCGGCGAGCCATTTCGCATAGATGGCGGTCAAAGCGTCTCTGGCGGCGGCAGGCGTATCGCTGGGAGCGCCGTCGGCGTTTTTGACCGGTGCGAAGGTGGTCTCGGGCAATATTTCGACGACGATCGCATTTTGTGCGTGCGGCAGCAGATCGAAGATAAAGCGCTCGAACTTCACTCCGTTAGGCTCGGTCGGTTCGATCTGATCGCCTTGCAGCGTGCAATAGGGGACTTTTTTGTTGGCCAGATGCCAAGGCAAGCTGTCGGCGTCGGTCGACATGCGCGTCAGGAAATCGACGTTCAGACCGTGGATGGCGATGTTGCCGGCCCAATATTTGAGCGAGCCGTCGGCGGTCGTTTCGGCCGCTAGTTCGTCTGACAATTCGCTGTATTCGACCAGGCGCAATTTGCCGTCGACTTCGACCAGCACGCCCACTTTTTCTTCCGGGCGACGCTTGGCGACGACCTGGGTCGACATTTCGCTGCCGCTGACATGGTGATACCCCAGAAAAAGAGGCTCGCAAACGTCGGCCAACGGGTTATCGACTTGAAAATAGTAGATCTCTTCCAAGCCGCGCTGCCGCATGTCGGCCAGGCAACCGCTGTTGACCAGCGCGGCCAACGTGCCGCCGTGGCCGTCGGGGCTGAGCGCTAATTGATTGGGCTGGGCCAGCAATAGCTTGCCGGTGGCGGCGTCGACCGCAGGCATCGTTCCTTGGCAGAAGATCTTAAGCTGCGAGTCTGGCAGACCGAAGTTGCCGTTGGCGGCGAAAAACGAAACCGTTTCGTCATGCGTCGCCGGGCTGGTCATTAGATAAAGCGGAATCGCCGCGCCATAACGGCGACCGCGGGCGATCAGCTTTTCGACGAATATCTGAAATAACGTCCGCTCGGTCACCGGCCCGATCGGAAACATTCCCTTGGGATGATCAAAGCCGAGCCGGGTCCCCTGCCCTCCGGCGACCAACAGCGCCGCGACCTTGCCTTCGGCCAGCAAACGCTCTCCGGCCGCGATCGCGTCGGCCTGATTGATACGGGGAGCGACGTCTTGCAAGCGAATCGCCGGCGGCGAGTCCATTTGCAACGGGGCCGCGGTCGCTTCCTCTTTTTTTCGCAAGGCGGCGGCGATCTCGTCAAAATCGACGGCGGCCAGCTGCGCCCCCAATTGATCGGCGGTTTGGGGCGAAGCAGCCTGCAGATAATGCAACAATTCTTGCTCGCCGGCGGCGGTGAGTTTTGCGGATAGTTGCGAATCGATCGCCATGGCGTCAGCCTTTCTCTTGCGAGTTACCAAATCCAGCCTTGCACGAACGCGTACGCCGCAAAGCAGAGCAGAGGAAATCCGACGAATATCAAGCCGTAGGTGGCGATCGTCGTCCAGGCATGTCGCGGCCACCGAGCCATCTTCAGCGTTCCCCCTTTGAAACCCTCCATTATTCGCGGTTTCGAGAATCGAACAACTGCGCGTTAGCGAACAATCGAAGAAGAGTCGGCCGAAATCGGCAATTCTTGCGTGCGGCACGCGTAAGCGGCAGTCGATACGCGTACTTTGTGCAAGCGAGCGACGCAATTAAAGGAGATCGCCTTCGGCGGCGGCATGCAATTCGAGCAGGACGGTGGTCGAATCGTCATGCGGACCGCTGCGACGCAATTCGACCCGAGCGCCGTGCGCTTCGACCTCGGCCACTTTGACGGAGACCTCGGGGCCTTCGACCTGACAGATTTCGACTTCCGGAATGCCGGCCAGCGGCGGGCAGAAGGCGACGTGCAACGTTTGATGCCGATGGCCGGCGGCGAAATCGGCGCGTAAGTATCCGTAAACGACCTCGGTCGTCGCTTCTTTGGCCCGCGTTAGTTGCTGCGAGACGTTGCCGGCGACAAAATGCGGCGCTGGCCCTTCGGCGGCGTCAAAACGCCACAGTTTCTCTTCTTCATCAGCGGCCGGCGGCGGCGAGGCCTGAAGCGGCGAAGCGTTCTCGCTGGGCGAATCGCCACGCCGCGGTTCCGCCGCCGTCTGAGGCGACGTATCGCGAACAAACGGCGCAGCCGAGTCCGTCGCCGCCGGAGCGGCGCCGAGCGAATCGATCAAGCGAGTCGGCACGATTTGAGGCACGAAAAATAGTAAGGTGATCGCCTCTTCGGCGGCGAAGACGAACCAAAACAAAAAGACGACGTACGGCGACGTGGCGGCGCTGGTCAATGAAGCGGCCAACACGACCCCGCCCAAAAGCGGCACAAGCGCGATCGCATATTCGGCCGTCGGCAACGAACGACACCGCCCGCCGTAGAGCCAGCAAGCGCGGATCGCGGCGCAGATGCCGGCCAAAGCGATGGCGATAAAAAAGTGGGCGAAGCCTGATACGTCGATCAAAGCCCAACCGGCCAAGCGCAACCACACGACTTGGATCGCCGCCAGGGCGAGCGCGATGGCGCCGATCCAAGCGGTCGGCAATAACAAGAGCCGAGCTTCGGCATGAGGGGTGCGATCAGACATGCGTACGAATCCGTTCGGTAAGGCGCATTAAAAAACCTTCCTGCCGCGGTAGTTTGGCAGGAAGGTTTTGAGCGTGCAAGTCGGTTTGCGGCAGGAAACCTAGCTGGCGGCGGCGGCGATGCCGGCGTCGGCGCTTAAGGTGGCCGCCATCTTGGTGCTTTCCCACGGGAATTCTTCGCGACCGAAGTGTCCGCCGGCCGCCGTAGCGCGGAAGATCGGGCGACGCAGATCCAGGTAATCGATGATTCCGCCGGGGCTGAGCGGGAAGTGCTCGCGGATCAATTCGACGATGCGAGCGTCGTCGATCTTGTTGGTGCCGAAGGTTTCGACATGAACGCTGACCGGCTCGGTCACGCCGATTGCGTAGGCGAGTTGCACTTCGCACTGTTCGGCCAAACCGGCGGCGACGATGTTCTTGGCGACGTGACGGCCCATGTAAGCGGCGCTGCGATCGACCTTGGTCGCGTCTTTACCGCTGAAGGCGCCGCCGCCGTGACGGCCCCAGCCGCCGTACGTGTCGACAATGATCTTGCGACCGGTCAAGCCGCAGTCGCCCATCGGACCGCCGACGACGAACTTGCCGGTGGGGTTGATGTGATAGGTGATCTCGCCGTCGATCAGATCTTCCGGCAGCAGCGGTTTGACGATCTCGTTGATGACGTAGTTGCGGATCTCGGCGTTATCGACCGAATCGCAATGCTGGGTCGAAACGACGACCGTGTCTATGCGAACCGGCTTGTCGCCGTCGAACTGGACCGTGACCTGACTTTTGCTGTCGGGACGCAGCCAATTGACTTCGCCGTTTTTCCGGGCGTCGGTCATGCGGTTCAGAATTTTGTGCGATAGCGAAATCGGCAGCGGCATCAGTTCGGGCGTGTGGTTGCACGCGTAGCCGAACATCAGGCCTTGGTCGCCGGCGCCGATTTGCTTGCCGGCGTCGCTATTTTCGTTCACGCCCTGGGCGATATCGGGGCTCTGTTTGTCAAGGGTGACCATGACAGCGCACGTGTCGGCGTTGAAGCCCATCTTGTCGTCGGTATAGCCGATGTCGCGAACGACGGAGCGGGCCACTTCTTGATAGTCGATGACCGCTTTGGTCGTGATCTCGCCGGCCATGACGACCAAGCCGGTATTGACCAAGGTTTCGCAAGCGACGCGGCTCATTGGATCCTGGGCCAACAGTGCGTCAAGAATGCCGTCAGAAATCTGATCAGACATCTTGTCGGGATGCCCCATGCTGACCGATTCGCTCGTGAACAAGTACTTACCAGAAGCCACAGAACCCACTCCTAACCGATTTAACGCGACAGCGCTCCCGGGCCCAAAGTGGGAAGGGAACGTTTCAGGAAAACGCGTATTATAGGAATATTAACGCCTCTAGAACAACGGCGGATCGCGGCATCTTATGGAGAATCTCTGCGAAAGCGCCGCAAAGCTCCCCCCCCGGCAGGCCAGTTTAGCGAAAGACGAACGGGACAGGACGCACTGGCCCCGATGACTCGGCTCTGCAGGCAGAGGAGTTTGTGATCCAGCGGAGTCTGACGGCGTGAAACGCGCATTTTATGCCGCGGCGCGATGCGCCGCAGCCGTGACAGGCAACAGCGGGCGAATCGCTTGCAATGTACGCTGCACGGCCCCAAGTTGCGATGCGACCACGCTTTGCGCTTGTTCGCCCAGCTGATCTCGCCAAGCCGGATCGTCGAGGCAGCGAGCGACGAAGCGGGTCAGCGCCGCTTCGTTTTCGACCACCTGGGCGGCCTCCGCTGCGAGCAGCAGTTGCACGACGTCGCGAAAGTTTTTGGTATTGGGACCGAAACTGACGGCGGCGCCGTAGGCGGCCGGTTCGATCATATTTTGTCCGCCGCGACGCCCAAAACTGCCGCCGACAAATGCAATGTCGGCCATGCCCCACCAAGCGCTTAGCTCGCCGACGGTATCGACCAACAGGACTTTGGCGTCAGGATCGACTCTGCTTTGCTCAAGCGACGAACGCCGCGACCAGGCGACGTTTCGCTCGTCGAGCAGCGCGGCGACTTCGTCGAAACGTTCGGGATGGCGCGGCACTAAGATCAACCGCAACTGCGGATGCCGCTCGGCCGCCGCTTGATAGGCGTCGAGCGCCGCCGCTTCTTCGCCGGCTTGGGTACTGCCAGCCAGAAAAACGCTCGCTTGACGAGGGATCTGCGCCAGGCGGCGTAAACGCTCAGTCTTGGGGTTGCTGCGGTTGGTTTCGGCGCCGTCAAATTTTATGGAGCCGGTTGCGACGACTCGCTTGACCGTCGCCCCTAACGCGACGAACCGCTCTCCATAGGTCCAGTCTTGCACGGCGATGCGATCAATATGACGCAATGTGGGCCGCAGCAAAGACGCGATTCGGCGGTAACCTTGATAGCTTTTTTCGCTCAATCTGCCGTTTACTACGGCAAGATTCACGTTTTGCCGCTTTGCAAGCTTGATCATGTTGGGCCACAGTTCAAGCTCGGCCAAGATCAAAGTATGCGGACGAATGCGACGCAGCGCCGCGTTGACGGCCCAAGTAAAATCGAGCGGAGCGTAGCTGACCAGGCAGTCGTCATAGCGAGCCCGGGCCAACTGATACCCGCTGTGGGTCGTGGTCGTGATATAGAACTCGATCTCCGGCGATTCGTTGCGAATCGCTCGGATCAGCGTCGCTAATAAATTAACTTCGCCCACGCTGACCGCATGCAGCCAGACGCAAGGGCGATCGCTGGTACGGCGATCGACCAGACCGAAAAATTTTTGGAGCCAGCCACCCCGCTTGCGTCCGCGCACGAACGCCGACCAAAGAAAAAAGGGAACCGCCGCAAGCAGCAGCGCCAGATAGACCAAATTCAAGAGCCAGCCCATGGGGAATCCTTTCCCAGGCTCGCTTTGCAGCTTGTCGCCGGGCGAGAAGGCGAGATCTGCGCGAGACGCATAATGTGGGGAATCGAAACGCCGCTTCGGCGTGCGGCGCTTTCGCGATGATCGACCGGTATGCTACGCGACTTAGCGATCTTTGCCCATACAACAATCTTTATATTTTTTGCCGCTGTTGCAGGGACACGGCGAGTTACGCCCGACTCGCTTGCCGACGTTGCGAATCGGCTCGACCACTTCTTTTTCGCCGGGCGCCGAACCTTCCTGCGATTCTTGCTGCTGACGAGCCATTTCGGATGCGGCCGAACCGGCGTCGTCGTGGCGCGCTTCGGTCTCGGTCCAGGTCGAACTGACGAAATCTTCATTCAGGTTTTCGATCTTATAGACCAAGTCGGTGACCCGTTCGCCGATCGACTGCCACATGGTCTCGAACAGGCGCATGCCTTCGCGTTTGAACTCGACTTTCGAATCGACCTGGGCGTAACCGGAAAACGCGACGGCGCTCTTCAAGTGGTCCATCGCCAGCAGATGATCTTTCCAGATCGAGTCGATCAACTCCAGCAAGACGCTACGTTCCATCCGCGTCATCTCGGGGCGATAACGTTCGTTGACCTCGCGGATCAAGCGTTTCTCCAGCTCGGCGCGATCTAGGGCGGCCAACTCTTCGGCGTCGACCTCTTTATTGATCGTCGTGCGAATCCAATCCGAGAGCGAGTTTAACTTGCCGTTGCCCCCGCTGACGATCGCCAAGGTTTGATGATCGGAGCCTGACTCGTAGATCGAAGCGACCTTGTCGCGAACCTTTTGCACCTTTTCGGCGGCTTGGCGAATATGGCCGTGGCTTTTCTCTTCGAGCAGTCGCTGAATCTCGTCGCGCTGCTTGCTTTTGATATCTTCCAGATCGATCTGAATTTCAAAACGGCGAGCGGCCCAGTCGACCAGAGCTTCGCGATCCAAACGCGAGCGACCGCTCGATTTCTCGCTGAAGCGGTAAAGGCCGGCCAAGACCGGATATTGCGATTCTTTTTGCTCGTAGGCCTCTTTCGCTTTTTCTAAGATCAAATCGGCGATTTCGGTCTTACTCTTGTCGCGGAAATCTTCGACCGTGAACTGCAGGTCAAATTTGTAACGAACCCAACCGGCCAGGCTCTTATACCCGAAATCAGGATCGAGAAACTTCTCGCCTTCGGAGAGATCGATTTTTTGAATTTGCTCGCGGGCCTTTTCGACCAACAAGGTATCGACATGATCGCGGCCGACTTTTTTCAGATCGCGATCGCTGAAGTTGGTTTTCCACATCGAATTGGAAAAGCGAGCCATCGCTTGCCAGTTCCATTCCGACTCTTCTTCTTCGGCCGGCAGGTTTTCGTCGATCGCAGCCATTACGTTCGATTCGGCCTGACGTTCGGCTTCGTCCTTGGCATGTTCGGCGGCGGCGTTAATTTCTAAGCCGCGATAGTCGCGCGGATCTAACTCGCACGCCAGTTCGATACCGGCCCAGCGAGCAAACGTTTCGACCCCGTAATCTTTGGCCAGCAACATATCGACGAAACGATCGGTCTGGCGCTCGACCATGTCTAAGATCAGCTCTTTGCAGTCGTCGCCGTCCAAGATTCGCTGGCGGAAGCCGTAGACGCGCTTGCGCTGCTCGTCCATGACTTCGTCGCTTTCAAGCAGATTTTTACGAATGTCGAAGTTGCGTTCTTCGATCTTCTTTTGGGCGCCTTCGACCCGGCGAGTAACCATGCGGCTTTCGATCGCTTCGCCCGGTTTCATGCCACCAGGCATGCTGGTCAAAAACCCGCGGATCCAATCGCCGAAGAAGATGCGCATCAAATCGTCTTCGAGCGATAAAAAGAAGCGGCTGCTGCCGGGATCGCCCTGGCGACCGCAACGCCCGCGTAACTGCAAGTCGATACGTCGCGATTCGTGACGCTCGGTGCCGATCACGTGCAAACCGCCCAAATCGCGGACCACTTTGCCTTCGGCCTTCATTTGTTCGCGGGCTTCGATCTCGGCGATCAAGGTTTCCCACTCTTCGTCAGGCACTTCAAGCCGAGTCGGATATTTGTCTTGCAGCTGCGCCCATGCCAAGGTCTCGGGATTGCCGCCTAACACGATGTCGGTACCGCGACCGGCCATGTTGGTGGCGATCGTCACCGATCCGATTCGCCCCGCTTGGGCGACGATGTCGGCTTCGCGACGATGCTGCTTCGCGTTGAGCACTTGATGCCGAACGCCGCGGCGTTCGAGCAAATGCGAGAGCCGTTCGCTCTTTTCGATCGACACGGTACCGACCAGCACCGGACGTCCTTTTTTCTGAATATGGCGAACTTGATTGCGAGGGAATTCGGAGCGGCCTTTCTCGCCTTTAGTTTCAAAGACGACGACGTCCTCTTCTTCTCGCACGAGCTTGCCCCAGCGCTCGCTGCCATCTTTCATTTCGAGCACGTCCCATTTGTTGAAACGCTCGATCTCTTCGGCGACCGCTTCGAACTTCTCCTTTTCCGTCATGTAGATCACGTCGGAATGGGTGATGCGCTGCATCGTCCGGTTGGTCGGAATGGCGATCACTTCCAACTGGTAGATCTTCCAAAGCTCGCTTGACTCGGTCATCGCGGTACCGGTCATGCCGCCGATCTTGTCGTACAGCTTAAAGAAGTTTTGCAACGTGATCGTCGCCAACGTTTGCGTTTCTTCTTTGATCGGCACGCCTTCTTTGGCTTCGACCGCTTGATGCAGGCCGTCGCTCCATTGTCGACCTTCCATCTTACGACCGGTGTGCTCGTCGACGATGACGACCTTGCGATCTTCGACGACGTAGTTGACGTCGCGGAGATAAAGGTAATGCGCTTTGAGCGAGTTATCGATCAGGTGGGGCCATTCCATGTTCCCCGCGGTATAGAAGCTTTCGACCCCAGCCAGGCGTTCCGCCTCGCGGACGCCTTCGTCGGTTAGGTTGGTGCTGCGATCTTTCTCATTGACTTCAAAGTGAACGTCTTTTTTGAGCGTCCGCGCAATCTTGTTGGCGACGTCGTATTTGCCTTTGTCTTGATTGGCCGGCCCCGAAATGATCAACGGAGTTCGGGCTTCGTCAATGAGGATGTTGTCGACTTCGTCGATGATCGCGAAGTGCAAACGGCCTTGCGATTGCTGCCAATCTTTGGGGAAGCGTTCGTCGCCGCGAGCCGCGGGGCGCATATTGTCGCGCAGGTAATCGAAACCGAATTCGTTGTTCGTACCGTAAGTGATGTCATACGAGTACGCTTCTTGTCGCTGACGAACGGGCATGTTGCTTTGAATCGCGCCGACCGTCAGACCGAGACCGCGATACAAGGGCGCCATCCACTCCATATCGCGCCGCGCTAAATAGTCGTTGACCGTCACGACGTGCACGCCTTTGCCTTCGAGCGCGTTGAGATACGCCGGCAAGGTCGCGACCAAGGTCTTTCCTTCGCCCGTGACCATTTCGGCGATGGCGCCGCTATGCAACACGATGCCGCCGAGCATCTGAACGTCGTAATGGCGCATGCTCAGAAATCGCTTGCCCCCTTCGCGACAAACGGCGAACGCTTCGATCAAGAGATCGTCGAGCGATTCGCCAGCGCGCAGGCGTTGCTTGAACAACCGCGTTTGATCGCGGAGTTCTTCTTCGCTCATCGCTTCGTATTTTGGTTCAAGCGCGCTGATCGCGTCGACTTTGGATTGCAGACGTTTGACGAACCGAGCGTTCGAAGATCCGAAGATCGACGTAATCAGTCGTTCAAATCCGCTGAGCAAGCCGCTAAAAAAGAGGCAAATTTGCTCCCAAATCCGTTCCAGAAACTCCATCGGTCGCTTTGCTTTTGTCGGGTCTAAAAATAGGGAAAGGTTAGAGGTGCAAATGTCCCGAAGAAGACATGAATCTCGCCGGCAAAATGTGCGCAAACCCTTTCCGCTGGGTAGCTTATAAGGATTATACCACTCGGTCAACCGCGCTTCGATCGGCGTTAACCAAGCAATTCGCTCAAAATGGCCGAATCTTCTTCTCTCTTGATTTCTTTCTGATTTCCAGTTCTGACGAAGCGACGGTCGTACGGTTGAAAACCGGCTGCCGCCTAGAAACAATCATCGCAAGCGATGTTAGCGCCGCGGCGCGAATCGTCGAAACGTCTGCTTTCTCAACACCTTAGGTCGCAACACTCTTGAATTCCGCCGTCAAACCAGTAAA
>JBITAD010000458.1:6047-11370 GCA_044439945.1 Blastopirellula sp. JB062 | reverse complement strand
CTCGAAATCGAAAGCGATCCGAACCCCTGGGTACGCGGTCTGCTAATGCGGCAGTTTGAACTGAGCGAAGACGACGTCTACGAGTTGCCGTCGGAATTAGATTATTCGGGCTTGTTGCCGATCGCCAATCTTGACGTTAAAGCGCTGCGCGACGAGCCCTGGAACCCGGTTATCCCCAACGCGCTGCTTGATGACGAAGCCGATATATTTTCGGTCATCAAGGCAGGCGACCTGTTGGTGCATCATCCCTACGACAGTTTTGACGCGACGGTCGAAAACTTCATTCGCCGCGCGGCCCGCGACCCCAAGGTGGTTGCGATCAAGATGACCGTCTATCGAGTCGGCGACGATACGCCGTTCGTCCGCTCATTGATTCAAGCGGCCGAATCAGGCAAACAAGTCGCCTGTTTGATCGAGTTGAAAGCCCGGTTCGATGAAGAGCGAAATCTGCACTGGGCGAAGGAGTTGGAAAAAATCGGCGCCCATGTCGTGTATGGAGTGTTGGGCTTAAAAACGCATACGAAAATCGCGTTGGTGGTCCGCAAAGAGTCGGAAGGCCTTCGCTGCTACGCCCACATCGGCACCGGCAACTATCATGTGAAAACGGCTCGCGTTTATACCGACGTCGGCATGTTCACCTGCGATCCGATCATCTGCAACGACGTCGTCAATTTGTTTCACATGCTGACCGGTCGTTCGCGTTCGCCGAATTTCGATAAGCTGCTGGTCGCGCCAATCAACATGCGCGAGCGATTTTTGCAAATGGTGCAGCGTGAGATTGATAATCATCAACAAGGGGTGCCCGCGTTGATCGTCGCCAAGTTTAACGCGATGGAAGACCCGGAGCTTTGTCGCGCGATTACCGAAGCGTCGCAAGCCGGCGTGCAAGTCGAACTGATCGTCCGCGGCTTCGCCTGTTTGCGCCCCGGGGTCGAAGGAGTGACCGAGAACGTTCGCTTGCGATCGATCGTCGGGCGATTTTTAGAGCATTCGCGAATTTATTATTTCGCCAACGGGGCCGAGAGTCCGTTGGACGGAGAGTTTTATATCGGATCGGCCGACTGGATGTCGCGCAACCTATCGAAACGGGTCGAGGCGATCGTGCCGGTCGAGTCGCGTCCGCTGAAAGAACGTTTGTGGGAAATCCTCGATATTAGTCTCAAAGATCGACGGCAAGCCTGGCTGATGCAGCCTGACGGCAGCTATCAAATGCTGACGCCCAGCGACGACGATCCCGAAGTCGCGCAGATCGGGTCGCATCAGGCGTTGATGGCGCTGACCATGCATCGCACGAAAGATCGTCTCCCCTAAGCGGATTCGCTAGGAGACCGCGGCTTGCCGATTTGAACCGCATGCGTCGAACTTTCGTATGGGGAGTTGCAAGCGACCCCGATTCGCTTGCGACGCCTTGGTCGTTTTCGCTTTCTAGGAGTCCGCCTTATGCCGAAATCTTCGCTTTTCGCCGGCGCGCTGATCAGAAGTGCGCTAACGTCGGCGATGATCGTCTGTCTCGTTTCGTCCCTATTCGCCCAAGAGCAAGTCGCCCCGCCGGCAAGCGCCTGGCGAGCGCCCCCTGAGTCGCGCGTGAGCGACGCGCGACCGATGCGGCATCTGCGGCCGACGTCCGGCGATTTGGGACTGACGCCCGACGAAGAACGAAACATTTTGGTCTATGAAAAAGGGAATCGAAGCGTTTGCCACATCATGACCCGCAGCACGCGGCAAGATACGGTCTTCGGTCTGCTGATGACCGAGTCTCCCTCGGAGGGCTCCGGTTCAGGCTCGGTGCTCGACAAGCAGGGGCATATTTTGACGAACTATCACGTGATCGAAGGAGCGGCCGAGATCGACGTGACTCTGTTTAACGCCGAATCTTATCCGGCCAAGCTTGTCGGCCAAGATCCGGTCAACGACGTCGCCGTGCTGAAAATAGACGTGCCGGCCGACATCCTTTACCCGGTCGAGTTGGGGGATTCTTCCAATTTGCGGGTCGGGCAGAAAGCGTTCGCGATCGGCAACCCGTTCGGGCTAGAGCGGACGATGACGATCGGCATTATTTCTAGCTTGAACCGAATGTTGCCCTCGCGAAGCGGGCGAACGATGAAAGCGATCATTCAAATCGACGCGGCGCTCAATCGCGGCAACTCGGGCGGACCGCTGTTCGATAGCAACGGACGGTTGATCGGCATGAATACGGCGATCGCCAGTCGGACGGGAGAAAACACGGGCGTCGGATTCGCCATTCCGGCGGCGACGATTCGCCGGGTGGCGCCGCAATTGATATCTAGCGGCAAAGTGACCCGGCCTGATTTGGGCGTCACCCGAATTTATATCACCGACGACGGCCTCGGCATCGCGTCGCTAGCACAAGGAGGCCCGGCCGAACAAGCGGGGTTGCGCGGTTTTCAGTTGGTGCGTCAGCAAGTTCGCCGGGGCCCTTATTTGTATGAAGAAACGCGAATTGACCGCAGTCAGGCCGACGTCATTACGGCGGTTGACGGCGCCCCTGTCCGATCGGCCGACGATTTGCTAACCGCGATCGAGCAAAAAAATCCGGGAGAAAAAGTCGCCTTAACCGTGCTGCGAGAAGGGAAGAAAGTTGATATTCCGGTCACGTTAGGAGTCGGCGACTAGACTTCGGCTCAACGAATCGGAAGTACGTGCTAAACTGGACTGCACTTAGAGCCTGTTGGCGCCTAAGATGATGTAGCGACCGGCGCCAATCCTGTAGCCGGCGACGCGATTTCCTGCGGCCGAAGCACGTTACGAAACATGGGAATTTACGACCGCGAATATTATCAAGACGAACCGCGCTCGCTCTCCTTCAGTTCGGGGGGGCGCTCGGTCGTCAACACGTTGGTCATCCTCAACGTGATTATCTTTTTCGTCGACTGGCTGGCCTTCGGCAGTCGATTGGCCGGCTATTTTAATGCGCAGGCCGGCGGCTTTATGCCCGGCATTGCGGCCGTGCATGCCGATACGCTGACGCATCCGCTGATGTGGTGGCAGTTTCTGACTTACGGCTTTTTGCATAGCCAGGAAGATATCTGGCACATCATCGGCAATATGTTCGTGCTGTGGATGTTCGGCCGGCAGATCGAAGAGCGGTACGGCGGCGCCGAATTTCTGCGCATCTATCTGCTGAGCATCGTGTTAGGCGGCGTTATCTGGTCGGCAGCTTGCTTGGCCACCGGCAACCTGAACGGTACGGTCGTCGGCGCATCGGGCGCGGTCACGACCATCTTGATATTGTTCATTTGCAACTTCCCCAAGGTGACGATTTACGTCAATCTTCTCTTCCCGGTGCCGGCTTGGCTGTTGGGCGTGGTGATGATTGGGTTTAACGTCATGGGCGCCTTTGGGCATGGCGAAAGTAACGTCGCGTTTATCGTTCACTTGGTCGGCGCCGGGTTCGGCTTGGCTTACTTCTTCGGCGGTTGGAATTTGAGTTGGCTCACGCTCGGCGGAATTCCGCAACGCCTGCGAGAATCGATGAAACGCCGACCGAAGCTGAAAGTGCATGCTCCGCCGAGCGACGATCCGTACGGTGATTCAAACGACGAGGCGGAACGGATCTTGGATAAAATTCGTGACGAAGGAATGAGCAGCCTGACCGCGGCCGAGAAACGGAAGCTCGAAGCGTATAGCCGCCGGATGAAACAAAAACATAGCTAACAGTTGGGTTTGAGAATGCCATGGGCGGCGTTTTCAAACAAAGCCAGGCTCAGAGCGAGCGCCAGCAGCGCCGTTCGCCTGACGACAGCGGCAAGGAGGCCGACGTGACCGATTCAACGCAAAGGCTTCAGTACATGCGGCAATTGGCGGCCGGCAAGCCTCCGGGCAAGCCGAGTCGTTCGTACTTGTTGCCGTTGATCGGTTTGACGGCGCTGAGCTTAGGAATCGGGCTCTATTTTTATCCGCCGGAACATGGTTTCACGTGGGGCGGAGTCAACGCTTGGTTGAACGAGTCGACGACGGGGTCGTCGTCGCCCGAGCCGGCGAGCTTGGAACCCGCGGAAGCGGGAATGGTTTCGCTGCCCGGCGGCGTGCTGCTGCTCGGCAAGCGGAACGGTCCGCGTGACGCTCAGCCGGTGGTCGAAGTCCGTATTTCTCCGCTGCGGATCTCTCCATTCGAAACGACCAACGCCCAGTTCGCCGCTTTTGTCGAAGCGACTAATTATTTAACCGACGCCGAACGGCGCGGACGATCGTGGGTTTTCGCCGCCCAAACAGGCGAAGCGTCGATCGTTGACGGGGCTAACTGGCGGCATCCTACCGGTCCTGAAAGTACGATCATCGGCCGCGATGATTATCCGGTGCTGCAAGTCTCGTGGTACGACGCGCGGGCCTACGCCGAGTGGGCCGGCCAGCGTCTGCCGACCGAGGCCGAGTGGGAGTACGCGGCCCGCGGCGGACAAACCGAAGCGGCGTATCCGACGGCGGAAAATTACGGCAACGTCTGGCAAGGGCGATTTCCGTTTGCCGATGCGGCCAGCGACGGCTACGCCGAGGTAGCGCCGGTCGGCAAGTTCGCTCCCAACGCGTTCGGCTTGTACGACATGGCCGGCAACGTCGCTGAGTGGTGCGGCGACTATTACGCCGAAGACGCCTATCAATTGGCGGATCGGGTCGATCCGGTCGGACCGAGCGAAGGAGAAGAACGGGTCGTTCGCGGAGGCAGTTGGTTATCGGCCGAACAAGACGATCGGAGCGAGGCGATGGTTTGGTATCGTTCGCACGCCGCTCCGCGATCGCCCAACAACTTTACCAGCTTCCGCTGCGTGCAGTCGGAGCGGCGATAACCTCTCTAACCGGCTCGCGTCGAGTCGGCCTGATAATTGACTTGCTCTTTCAAGCGATTGATAAAAACGTCGCGAGCGCTGATCGGCGCGTGCCCTTTGCTTCGCAAGACGCAGATCGTGCGCGAAGGAGTTGGATTCCGCAGTTCGACGCATTTTAAAATCGAAGAATGAGCGACGCCTAATCGGGGCAGGATGGTGGGAGGCCCGCCTGCTTCGACAGTTGCGAGGATCCCTTCGACCGAGTTCATCTCGACGGCCAAATTCAATTCGGCTTCGCCTTGACGAAAGCATTCTTCGATTAGTCGGCGCGTGCAGAAAGAACGATCAAGCAGACAGAATCGTTCTTGATTCAACTGCGATACGCCGATCGTTCTTCGCTTGGCCAAGCGATGGCTAGGGTGCAGCGCAAGAACCAGTTGCTCCTCGAACAGTCGCTCGACGTCAAACTCTCGGTGAGTCGTGGGGATGAACGAAACGCCGACGTCGACCGAGCCTGCAAGCACGCGCCGTTCGATCTCGCC
>JBITAD010000458.1:0-6037 GCA_044439945.1 Blastopirellula sp. JB062 | reverse complement strand
AGACAACTCCTCGATTTTCAAACTGACTTGGGGGTGGTTGGAAGTAAACCGGGCGACAATGGGCGGTATCAAATAGGCGTTGACGGTTTGCACGACTCCGACGGTCAAGCGTCCGCGCAGCAAATCGTCGAACTCGTTAATCGCCGCTTGTCCTTCGTCGAGGATGTCGAGAGCGCGCTGGGCGTAGTCTTGAAACGTTTCGCCCGCTTGCGTCAGCAGCACGCGCCTGCCGACGCGCTCGAACAAGGGAGCTTTGATTTCTTTCTCTAAGTCTTTGATTTGTTGCGAAAGAGTCGGCTGCGAAACGAGCAGCTCTTCGGCGGCGTTGCGAAAGTGGCAATGCTCGGCGACCGCTAAGAAGTATCGTAGGTGCCGAAGTTCCATTTGATAGGTTCCATCAATCGAATTGATCAAAAGTTCGTATTGGACGAATCATTCTAGGAGTCGTACCATCCAATTGTCCAGAGTCGGTTCGTGAAACCAGGCTCTGATTGGGTAACCGAAGAATCATTCGACGCAGAGGGAGATCGCACTTGCCCGGTTCCGAAAAGCAATTAACGCAGACGTACAGTTCGGCCGACTTTGACAAAACGCCGCTTCAGCCGCAGGTCGTGATGCCGGATCGTCTTATTCACCGAGACGTTCAGCGACAGGGGGGCCGCGACGCCTATTCGGCCGAACGCAAACATCCGGTCGCGTTCGTCGACCTTCCCTCGAAATGCATCAGCATGACGATCGGAGGGCTCGCGCCCGGACAATCTTCAAACATGCACCGCCATACCTATGAGACGATCTTGTACGTCTTAGAGGGAGAAGGGTATTCGACGATTCAAGGCGAAAAGATTGAATGGTCGCAGGGCGACGCGCTTTATATTCCGGTTTGGGCCTGGCACCGTCATACCAACGTCGGCGACGGCGACGCTCGCTATTTGGCCTGCGAAAACGCCCCCTTGTTGCAAAATATCGGCGGCATCGCCTTGCGAGAAGAAGCGGGCGCCCGAAAGGAGAGCGACGCATGAACCGTTCCGTTCCCTTTCAAGGAATCGTCGGCTATCCGATTACCCCGTTTGACGTCGCCGGCAAGGTCAATCTGGCCGTTTATCGTGGCTTGCTCGACCGTTTGATCGCCGGCAAAGTCAACGCCGTCGCTCCGCTGGGCAGCGCCGGCGTCTTGCCCTATCTGAGCGACGAAGAACGCGAGTCCGTGACCGAAACGACCTTGTCGCACGTCGACGGTCGGTTGCCTGTGTTGGTCGGCGTTTCGTCTTTGACGACGGAGCGAACCCTGCATCATGCCCGCTTCGCCGAGCAAGCCGGAGCGGCGGCCGTAATGATCATTCCGATGAGCTACTGGCGATTGAGCGAGGACGAAATCTTTCGACATTATCAAACCGTGGCCGAGGCGATATCGATTCCGATCATGGCCTACAACAATCCGGCGACCGGCGGATCGGACATGTCGCCAGAATTTTTGGCGCGTCTGCTTACGATTTCCAACGTTACGATGATTAAAGAGAGTACGGGAGACGTCAATCGATTGCATCGCCTGCGGCAAGCGGCGGGTGAGTCGGTCGCTTTCTTTAACGGTTCTAACCCACTGGCGCTAGACGCTTTCGTCGCCGGAGCGACCGGTTGGTGTACGGCGGCCGCCAATTTGATTCCCGAGCTAAACGGGGCGCTTTACGCGGCGGTCGTCACGCGGGGAGATTGGGACGAAGCCCAGACGATTTTTCGTCGGCAACTTCCGCTCTTGCAGTTTCTAGTAGACCGAGGTTTGCCGCGCACCGCAGCCGCGGGACTGGAAATCGACGGTATCGACGTCGGCCCTTTGCGCGCTCCGTTGCAACCGTTAGCCGCAAACGAGCGCGAGCGACTTCAAACGCTGTTGGCTCAAGTGCGCCGATCCTAAAGCGACTTGCAGCACGAATTTTTGTCGACTGTTCCTCTTATTGAGAAAAGGAAAAGATGATGTCCAAAGCAGTTTTTTATCATGCCGGCTGCCCGGTGTGCGTTAGCGCCGAGCAGACGTTTGCCGACCATCTTGATCAAGACGTCGAAAAGGTGCATCTAGGCGAACAAAAGGGCCGGATCGCCGAAGCGGAGAAGTCGGGCGTCAAGTCGGTGCCCGCCTTGGTGATCGACGGTCAAACGTTCCACATCAACCATGGCGCCGACTTATCGGCGTTGAAATAAGCCGAGCGGCCGTAGGTAGCGAAGGTCGATGAAAAAAGCCGCCCTCGTCATGCGACGGGGCGGCTTGGTCGCTTGGCCTGGCGGCTTAGCTGTCGGCTTCTTCGCCGGCTTGCGGGCCCCAAGGTTCGATCATCGCCAGTTGTTTCGACTCTAACGCTTGATAGCAATCGGGCAGGTCGAACTTTTGCAAAATACCCGGCGTCATCGACGAAAGCGGCCACTTGTACGTCTCGGCCGAAGCAAGGTCGGTATACGAGGTCAGGGCATGTTGCAACGTGACCTGATTGACGCTGGGATGCAACAGCGAGGCGAACGTCGCGGGGATCGACCCCCAGCCGTTGGCGACCAAATGAATCTCTTGATGATCGAAATTCTTCAGCCAGTTCAATACGGTCAGCAAGTCATAGGTTCGCTGACGCGGATACGAGTCGTCGAACATGATGCCGTGAATCGAATAGAGATAATCGCTGCCGTAGGCGCCCAAGTAAGAGTTGGGGTTGGCCGTATTGGGTTGCGATTCTCCGCTGCCGCGAACGTCAACCGTATAGATCGGCGTTTTCGGGTGATCGGCGATGATCTTTTCAAGCGTCTTGTTCTCACGCAGTTCGGCGTCGGCCGAATGATGCGAGACGTATAAGATCGCTTGCTTCGAGTTTTTCAGCGGGCGCGAGTGGTGCCAGCCGGTGTTCAATTGATAAACCACCGCTTGCACGCCCGGTTCGGTCTCGACTACGTAGGTCGACAAATACTTCAGCGGGTGCTTGCGATCGCGACGATTACGAAGCACGCGATAATGCGGGGTCGCGGGCGCACGGCGATCGCCGAGCCAGTCGATCACCAGCTTTTTGACCTGTTCGGGCGACTTTTCGCCCCGCTGCTCGGCCAGTTGGGCGGCTGACTCGCGAGTAAACTCCGGCAAGGTTTTCGAGCCAAGCGTGCTGACTTGTCCCTTTTCGGTGCACCACAGCGTTTCGTCTTCTTCAATGGTCATCTCAGGCTCGGCGGCGCCCGACTTGTTGCCGGTGGCTTGATTGAACCAGCCGTACATCGCCTCCCGATTTTCGAGGGTAAATCCGTGATGCGTCGGGCCGACGAAGAGTTCGATGTTCTCTTCTTTCCCCAGTTTGGCGTAGAGCCGTTTCAGGCGTCCATAGGCTTCTTCGGCGCCGCGAACGTCAAAGAAGTCTTTTTCCTTCGCCAAAATGATGATCGGCTTGGGCGCGAGTGCCGCAAGAAAATCTTCATGATCAAGTCCGAGCGCCAGCGCTTTGGGCGGGCATTGCTCGGTATCGGCCGGCAGTTCGTTCTCCAGATTGCGGACCAAAGAGGTGACGTAACAAGAGGGGGCGGCCATCGAGAAGCGTTGGTCGACACCGCAAAGCAACGTCGTCATCGTGCCGCCGCCCGAGTTGCCGGTCACGCCGATGCGTTTCGGGTCGACCTCTTCGCGGGTCAGCAAATAATCGAAGGCTCGCATGCCGTCCCAGGCGCGCCACATGCTGAAGACCTCGCCGACCAAAAATTGTTGGTTGCCGGCAAGCAAGTGTTCGCGAACTCCGACGCCCACACGCGATTTCAAGTTTTCGTCGACGTATTGAATACGCTCGCCTTGTCCGATCGGATCATAAATAAAGCAGGCGTATCCCTTCTTGGCGAGCCCCTGCGAAAACGATTGATACGCTTTTTCGGCTTTGCCGTTGTGCGAGTGACCGCAAGTGCCGACCACTCCCGGCATCGGCCCCTCGATATTGGTCGGCAGATACAAATTGCCGGTGACGTAAAAGCCGGGACGACTTTCAAAGATGATGTTTTCGATGCGATACCCGTCGCGCTCGATCACTCTGGTGATCTTCGGGTTCAGCGGCGTCTTTTCCGGATGCGGACCAAGCGACTGGCGAACCCGGTCTTGGCACGATTTGACGTAGGCTTCGGCGTCTTCTTTGGTTTGAATCGCGTCGAGTTTGGCGATCCGTTTGGCATGAAACTCTCTCATGCGGTCGACGTAATATTCTTGCATCATCCGCGGAAAGCGATTCAACGGCGGCATCGTCGCCGCTTCCGGTTCGGCGAAGGCCGCGCTTGCCCACCATTGTTGGGCGATCGCCGCCCCCATCGTGCCGGCGGCGGAAGCGTGAAGAAATTGACGGCGCGATTCGTTTAACGGCATGGAGTGGCTCCGAGGAGGGGTGGAAATCGAGCGCATCGCAACAAGCGGCGCATGACGGCTCTTGTTGCGAGCTTGCGAAGCGTGTCGCGCTGGTATGCGGAAACTCTAGTTTACTTTAAATCTTTACGCAGTTTGGCCAATCCGGCAAGATTTTCTTTCAGCGCGACTTCGGCGTCGACTCCATTGCGATGATCGATGATTCCAATCGGGCCGTCATAGCCCGACTCGGCCAACTGCCGCATCATCGTCAACTCGTGGTCGCCTTCGCCGACCGGCAAGATGCGTGCGCCGCCGCCGTCGTAGTCGGCGTCCTTCCAATACATGCCGTTTAGATTCACGGCGAATAGATGCGGCATCATTTTTTGCAACGCTTCAGGGAAGTCCTTCATGTGCTGGTGGCCGCGGTGGAAGTTGAACACCGTGCCGATCTTGATGCCGGTTTGCTTTCGAACTCCTTCGATCACGCCAAGTTGCACGTCCAGTTTGCCGAACCAAGAACCGTAGTTATAAAGCGCAAGCTGGCAGCCAGCTTGGTCGACTCGTTTGGCCAGGTCCGAAAAAGCTTCGATCAGCTTTTCCATGCGTTCTTCGTCCGAGACGTTCTTAAAAGAGTTGCGTGAGAACATCGCCCAGATTTGCGGAGTTTCGCCGCGTCGTTTGAGCACGTCCAGGATTTTCTTGACCTGTTCTTCTTCCGAAGGCTTTTGCGTTTCGATCACTAAGTAGACCGACGTCACTTTGACGCCCCGCTTAGCGTAGGCGTCCATCTGCTCTTCAAGAATCGGCAGGTACTTTTTGAACGACTCAAATCCGACCTTGTCGAAACCGAGATTCGCAACCATCTCGGCTCGTTCGTCGGGGGTCCGTTTCACCGAGTCGGTAAACATGACCAGCCAGGCGGTCAAATTGTCGTCGGCGTATAAATCGGCCGCAGATTTCGACGCGGCGGGCTGGGCCTGTGCCGTAAACGGCGCTAGCAAGCAGGCCGCGCAGAAAGCCAGCATCATCGCTAGTCGAGTTCGGTCAATCATGGTGCTATCATCCTTTCGAGCAGGCCCAGCCCACGCGGCTGGGATTGGGTTATCGTCTGTTGCGAGAGAAGCGAAGCGGCGCAGCTCGCCTTTCCGCTATTTGTCTTTCTCTTCTTCTTTCAATTCGGCGATCCATTCTCGCAGCGCGGCGACCGCTTGATCATCCGTCTTTAAACGGCCCAGCGGAGGCATCCGATAGCCTCGCTTGTCAGACGTCACTCGCAACAACATGACCGAACTGTCAGGCTTGCCCGGCGCGATCAACTTGACGCCTGACAGCCCCATATGATTCAAGGGCTTGGCGCCAAGCACGTTCAATTCCGAGAGTTCGGCGCCATAATCGGCGAACCAGTTGGCGTTAACCCCGCCTGTCGTGTGACACTGACTGCAGTTACTTTCGAGAGAGGAACGAACTCGTTTGTCGAGCGGGGCGGTTTTGTCGTCCAACGCATAAAGCCGGTCGTACTCTTCGGCGGCGTTTTCGTGCGGCGCCGTCTCAAACAGACCGATGTGCCCCAAGGCGCGCAGTTGATTGTCCGACTTGCCGGTGGCGGCGTACTTCAAATCGCCATTGAGTTGTCGCGTGTTGGGGCCAAGCACGTAACCCGACGCATGCGTATGGCAGGTCATGCAATCTTGCGTGCCT
>JBITAD010000457.1:0-11433 GCA_044439945.1 Blastopirellula sp. JB062 | reverse complement strand
GTCTCGACGGCAGGTGGCGTAAATGATTTCGGCACGCTTTAAGATAACTGCCCACAAGCCGAGATCCTAGTCGAGCGCCACCGCCACCTTCGCCGCCAGACTCGTATCATTTCGTTTTTTACGCCCATCTTCGATCCAAGTTTGGCACAGCGAGACGAGACGCTTTCGTTCGACAGGTTTCGCAAGATAGTCGTCGCACCCCGCATCCAGGCATTTGGCGCGGTCATCCGCCATCGCATGGGCGGTCAGCGCCAAAATCGGTTTTCGATATCCGGCCAAACGCAAAACGCGCGTCGCCTCGTAGCCGTCCATCACCGGCATCTGCATGTCCATCAGAATCAAATCAAACCCGCCGCCATTATCCGCTTCCTTACCGTTAAGTTGCGACGTTTGCCCCAAAGCGGCTTCGATCGCCTGACGGCCATTTTCGACTAGCGTCACATTGGCGCCGGCGGTTTGCAGCAACAAAGCGTACAGCCGCTGATTGTCCGGGCCGTCTTCCGCCAACAAAACGCGGGCGTCTTGCAGCGACGATTGCGACGTCGTACGCTTCGCTCTGCGAACGTGTCGTTTTTGCGACAATGCGCGGTCGATCGGCAAGCATACCGTAAACTGCGATCCCATTCCCTCTTGACTGCTGACCCGGATATCTCCGCCCAACATTCGCGCCAGTCTTTGAGAGATCGCCAACCCTAAGCCGGCGCCGTCATGCTGCCGCGTGCAAGAGTTATCGGCTTGACGAAACGGTTGATAAATCGATCGCAACGTCTCGGCCGGAATCCCGCATCCGGTGTCGCGCACGCTCAATTCCAGTTTGTCTTCAGTCGCATGCGCGGCGACGCTGATCTCGCCGTCGCTCGTAAACTTTATCGCATTGCTAATTAAACGCCGCAGTATTTGACGAACGCAAACCGGGTCGGTTAGCAACATTTCCGGAATTTGCGGAGAAACGTCGACGACGAATCGCAACCCTTTAGCTGCGACCAGATCGCGAAACGAGTCGAAGGTTCCGGTCAAAAATTCATGCGTCGGGGTCGGCGTCGCAATCACTTCCTGTTTGCCAGCTTCAATTCTGGAGTACTCCAGAATGTCGCCGATCAATTGCAGCAAATGTTCGCCATTTCGGCGAATCGTATCGACCGCTTCCATCGATTCGGTCGTATCGACATGATCTTCCAGAATTTCGGAGTAACCCAATATCGCCGCCAGCGGCGTTCGTAGTTCGTGACTCATATTGGTCAAAAACTCCGACTTCGCGCGCACTGCCGATTCCGCCGCGCGCTTCGCGCGGTGCAATGCGAGTTCGGCTTCTTTCCGCGCCGTGATATCAGTCGAAGCGCCTAAAATTTGTCGCCGCGACTTATCCTTTTCGGCTACGCTGCCGCTCGATAGATACCAGCGATAACCGCCGTCGTTTCGTCGAATTCGATGTTCGACCACAAATCGAGCGGTTCGTCCTGAAAAGTGCGCTTCGGCGGCGTCAAGCGTCGTCTGCCGATCATCGGGATGAATGCGGTCGAGCCACTGCGCTAAATCGCGCGGCAGCTCGGCGTGCGCTAGACCTAACATGCCTTGAAAGTGATCGGCCAGATAAAAGAAATTGCTCTGACGATCCCACCGCCATAACCCGACGTTCCCTTCGGCCACGGCGACTCGATACCATTGCTCGCGATGTTGCAATTTCTCGGCGGTTAATCGTCGCTCGATGCACCGCATCACGGTGCGCTCGATCGCTTCAGCCGAGAAACGGGAAGTCGACGCGAAATCGTCGGCCCCGCTTGACCAAGACTCCAACTCAACTTCGCCCGCGCGATCGTCGCCGACGGCGACCACCGCCGCTTGCGGCAGCCGGGCGCGGACTCGCCGCAGTTCCGACATTTCTTCACGCAACGGTCGCTTCCGATCGATTAAAAACAAGCAGATCTCGACCGGCTGATCTTCGCAAATCAAATCCGCCGCAGCCGCGATTCGAAACCGCCACTCGACCGATTGACTACGGCCTAGCTCTTCCGATACCGCCGTAATCAAGCTTTCGTTGCGACAGACGATCAGCGTTGTGAATCGTTCGCACTTCATGTTTCTGCCCCCAGAGCCAGCGCAAACTCGCCCCGCTCTATTTCGTAGGATGCATTTCCTACCTCGAACAAACTAGGTCAAGATTCGACCGTTAGCGAGTTCAACTCTGGGGCGAACCCTTTTCTCACGGTCGCCGGCGCGGTCGCAAGTTAGGATCATAACGATTCAAGCGATTGAAACGCCCCTGGCAGCTGCGAGAGCAGGAAGCGATACGGCGACTTAGGCGGCTGAAATTGACTCGCCGACGCTTCTTAATGGCGCGAGAGCATCGCTTCTCGATAGCGGCTCATTACGTCAGCTCGCAACAGCAAGCCGATCAATTTGCGGCGTCCCCCTTCGCCGATCTCGACCGGCAAAGTATCGACGTCGCGCGTGCCGAAGTCGCGCAACGCTTCCAGCAGGTTTTCTTCCGGCGATACCGAGATCGGGGTCATCAGCGCGATGTCGTCGGCGTTGACCAAATAGGGCGAAACGTCGGTATCCATGACTCGGTGGAGATCTTCGGGGCGAATGATGCCGAGCAAACGCTCTTCGTCATCCATCACTGGCAAACTTTCGATATGCGGATTTTGTCGCGCTACCTTAATGATTTGCACCAGATTGTCCGTATGCCGAACCATCGGAAAACGACGAATCATCACGTCGCGCACCTTGATATGCTCGGCGCCGTGCAAGTCGTGACTGCGTGCGATCGATTCGCCGCTACGCGCCAAACGCATCGAGTAAATATTCTCTCGATCGCTAAACCAGGCGACCAAGCTCGAAATGCACGCCGCTCCCATGATCGGCAAGATAATGTGATAATCGCCCGTTAATTCGTAAACGATCAAAATCGCGCTTAACACGCCGTGCGTCGTGCCGGCGACGACCGCCCCCATGCCGACCAACGCATAAGCGCCGGGGCTGGCGCACATGTCGGGCGCAATGAGACTGCAAAGCAATCCGTACGAGCCTCCGAGCGCCGCGCCTAAAAAGATCGAAGGGGCGAAGATGCCGCCCGAACCGCCACCGCCCAAGGTCAGGCTCGTGCAGATCGGCTTTAACAAGATCAAAGGAAACAGCCACCATAGATGCGCGATCATTTCGTCGCGGTTCAGCATTACCGCTTTCGAGCGATCTTCCGCCGCCGCTTGGCGCCGAACCGGCGTCGGATTGTCCGCATTCTCCAAATGCAACGAATGCTCGACCGTCTCGTAACCGACCCCGTACAACGCCGGCGCGGGCAGATGATGATGCCCCTCGGCTCGTTCCGCTTCGGCCGAAATCGTCGGCGGCTCAGGATAGGCGATAAAATAACCGACTCCGACCGCGCCGACCAAGCTGCCGCAGATCAGCGCCCTGACCCACCACTTGGGCGCCCAGGCTTTGGCGACGTCTTCCGTGGCATACAGCAACCGCACGAACACGATCGACGCAAAACCGCAAATAATGCCCAGCAAAAAATAGGAGGGCAACTCGACCCAGTTGCCCGAATACTCGTGCGGAATTTGCGGAAATGCGACGTTCACCCCATGTTCGCCGACCTGTTGTTGCACCACGTCGGCCAAGACCGCCGCAATCACGATGGGGGTCAAGCTTTCGACGGCGAAACTGCCCAAGATAATCTCGCACGAAAAGATCACGCCCGAGATCGGCGCATGAAACGCCGCGCTAATTCCGGCCGCGGCGCCGGCGGCGACTAACGTCCGCATATTGCGAGAAGACAAACGAAAGAACTGGCCGGCGGTGCTGGCGATCGACGAACCGATCAGCACCATCGGACCTTCCGGACCGACCGAACCGCCGACCCCGATGCAAACGCCCGACAGCATCACCTTGGCCAGCGACCAAAAAGGGCGAATCACGCCGTCTTTTCGCGCGACCGACTTTATCACTTCTGGAATCGCCTGTCCTTCGAGCCGGGCCGAGCGAGTCATCCAAGCGACGAACAAGACGCCGATCGCCGGCGAAGCGGCCAGCGCGACGTATCCCCAAAACGTGGTCTCGCTCCAAGCGACGAATTGGAGCACCGTAAAATCACGAATGATATCGATCAGATAAGCGAACGCGACCGAGCCGTACCCCGTTACGACCCCGGCGATCGCCGCCAACACGATCGTTAATGGCGCTGCGGGAATCGCACCGCGCCGAATGCGCTGGAAGATCCAGCCGAACGCCTCTGGATAATACTTTTTCAACCGGTTGCGCATGGAGGGCAAATGCAGGGTAACGGCAAAGAGTTCTAGCCTAACACGGAATTATCCTCGGTAAAGGGCGTTCACTTTTGACTTAATGCCATAAAAAAAGCCGCGAAACGATTTCGTTTCGCGGCTCGGGCTTGGTTCTTCGGCGGGATTCGCCCCAGAATTAATCCAAGATTTTCTTCGTGTCGGCGACGATCGACGAAATTTGCTTCTTCGACGGGTTGGCCGAATACGCGTGATTCACTTTGACGCCGTCGGCATTCCACATCATGACGCTAACCTTCGCATCTTTCGAAACCTTGTAAGGGCTCGGACCTTTGCTGTCTTTAAAGACGGTCAGCGGGGTTTCTTCGATCTTGTTCGCCGCGGCGACCTTTTCCAGTTCGCTTTTGCAATCAGCCGGAGCGTCGCTCAGCATGACGACGAACGCCGACAGCTTTTGATCCGAGTTTTTCGCGACCGTTTGATCGATCTGCTTCACCAAGCTTTGGACCGATTCGTCCATTTCACGCGCGAAAATCGCAATCGTCGGACGGCCCGAGTAACGGCAGCGATAGCAAAGCGACTCGCCTTTGGCCGGACCAGTCACGTCTTCGACCGTGAAAGCGGCAGGTTTCGCGCCCATATCAAGGCCCGATTTCACTTCTTCCGCTTCGGCGGCGAGCAAGCCGTTAGCCGAGAAGCCCAAGCAAAGCGCCAACGCAAGTCCAAATACGACCTTCTTCATGTGGTTACTCCAGTAACGGGGGGTCAACAAGCAGGCAATCGAATAAATTCGCCTGGTAGGTGAGGCGGCGAAATAGCGATTTTCTGAGGTTTACGAGCAGAACTCTCTCTATTTCCGACGCTTGAACGTCGTCTATTCTGACGGAATCTCGGAAGCGAATCCGTGAATTTTCCTACATCGAGAAAACTTTACCAAGAACATTGGCCGATTCCAACTAAAAACCCCACCATCTTGGTGCTAGCGAAAATGGAGAAAAAGCAATGGACGGCGAACTCTCGACCCAAATTCAACACTGGATCGAAATCGTTTTAATGTGGGTCGGGTTCGGAACGATCACCGGACTATTGGCCAAAGCGATCATGCCCGGGCGAGATCCTGGCGGCCCCATCGCAACCCTTGCCATGGGAATCGGCGGTTCGATCATCGGCTGCGCCGTCTTGGCCTACTTTTACGAAGGTAACCGCGTTTCGCCAATTAGCCCCATCGGATTTGCCGTTGCTGTCGCCGGCGCATTTGTCATCTTAACCTTTTATCGCCTACTAGCTGGGCGAATGATCGACGAAGGCGGGGTCAGCGAGCGCGTGCGACGTCCCCGGTTCTTTCGATCGCGCCGCCGTCGCTATGCCGATCACGAACTTGACTAAACCCTTCCTTCCGACACGGCATGAAAAAACCGCTTTGGTATCTCGGCCAAAGCGGTTAAGGAAAAACGAACTCGACGAACTGTCGGCTAGATTGCGGCCGCGCCCGACTCAGCGGTCCGAATCCGGATCACATTGGTCAAGTCGCTGACAAAGATTTTGCCGTCGCCAATCTGACCCGACTGGGCTTTCTCGATGATCGTATCGACGATCTCTTGGAACTGTTCGTCATTAGAGACGATCTCGATTTTGATCTTGGGGACAAAGTCGATTGAGTATTCCGCCCCTCGATAGGTTTCGGTCTGCCCCTTTTGTCGTCCGAAACCTTGCACTTCGATGGCGGTCATTCCGCCGAAGCCTTTGCTGACCAAGGCGTCTTTGATCTCATCCAGCTTGTGATGACGGACAACAGCTTCAATTTTTTTCATGGACGAACATCTCCATATTCTGACGTGACGTGAACCGGGCGCTAAAAAAAGGACATTCGCCCATCGCGAAGCTCTCACTCGCACTGCCGACGCCAACTGTCATCTGCGTTGGGCAGACGAGAGAGACAGTCGCTTCGTCGACGCAAACCGGTAAAGGTCTTTCGCTAAGATCGAGCTTCTTGCCCCCAGCGAATGCAATCGATATGCCAAAGATCGAAAAGCCCATCAGATCGACGGCTAACCCTTTCGTATGAATCAAGTTACGAAGATCTCTCCAATCGCCGCCGTTCGTCCGCTTGCTGGCGAAATCAGAACCACAAGCCGCAATCCGCGCGAATTGCAAGCACAGCGGAAAAAAAGACTTGCACCGCACTGCGCATAAAAAAACGGCCGAGGCCAAAGAGACCCAAAGGATCTCCTCAGCCTCGACCGCCGTTCCCAACAGCCCCGTCGTCAGGAACAACACCCCATCATGCTTTGGTACTCGAGGTCGAGCCTCGTTGTTGGATCGTTTCAAATACGCTGACGAAAAGCGATGCGTTGGCCGGTTCACAACTCACGCTTGCCTCCTGCCGCGTCAGTGGAGAAGCGGACCACGCTTCTACAATTCCAAGTCGAATAAGCCGCTTGCGAACGATCGTTGATCCTCCTGATCGTTGCCGAGCGATCGCAACCGCCTCGACTTTTCTTTGCTGCTTAGAAGCATTTGCATTCTGCGTGCCAAACCCAAAAAACATTTCAACATGGCCGAAAAACCCCTGATTTCGCCGTAAAAACAGCACATCGCCCGAGAAACCCATTTGATTTTCCGCCCGGCCGGTTGCCTAAAATGAATGCAACTGCCCATGATGAAAGCAGTGCTAATTCAACTTGCTTGAAAGATAGGCTCGCGTGACTGAGATACCGACCCTTACCGCCGCCGAACTTGTTGAAGAGTTCGAGTTTTACGACGATCCTATGGATCGTTTCCAATTTCTGATCGAGCTGGGCCGGCAGATGCCGCCGCTAGACGACGACTACAAAGTCGAAGCGTATCGCGTGCAAGGATGCCAAAGCCAAGTCTGGCTCGTTCCCCAGGCAGGCGATCAGGCAAATCAGCTTTATTTTCTAGGCGATAGCGACGCCCAAATCGTCAAAGGGCTCGTCGCGTTGTTATCTATGCTGCTCTCTTATAAGACGCCCGAAGAAATCTTGGCGTACGATCTAGAATCGCTCTTCGATCAGATCGGCTTGGCGCAAACGATCACTCCCTCGCGAGCGAACGGCTTTTACAACATGGTGCAGCGGGTCCGCGATTTGGCAGCGGCGGCTAACCGCGCAGAGTAAGCGACCCGCATCGTTTCGCGAATCGTTCCCCCTTGTTTAGTTGCGTCCGTTTCTCAGCCAGGGCACAATACAGAGCTCTAAGCTAGTTAATCCATTCCCAACCACCCGAGAGACTCCACCCCCATGAAACGAAAAATCACGCGTTTCGCCCTCGCCGGGCTGATTTCGTTGGCGACCATCGGCTTGGCTCAGGCCGCCGACGACACGAAGACCATCACCAACCCGAAAGAGGCCGGCGTCGACTATCAAATTCAAGGCGAATACCTCGGCAAAATTAACATTCATGAACAACAAGTGCCGTTCGGCGCCCAAGTAATCGCATTGGGCGGCGACAAATTCCGAGGGATCGGTTATCCAGGCGGTTTGCCTGGCGCCGGCTGGTCGCGCGGGATGGAATCGCATACCGCCGAAGGCGAATTGAAAGACGGCGTCGTCGCCATGGAAGGGGATCAAGCCAAGATCACCATCGAAGAGGGAGTTATCTCGATCTTCGCCCCCTCAGGCGACAAGATCGGCACGTTAAAAAAGGTAACCCGCAAAAGCCCCACCTTGGGCGCCAAACCGCCCGCCGGCGCCAAAGTTCTGTTTGACGGAACCAACGCCGACGCTTGGGAAAACGGCAAGATCGTGCAAGAGAATCTGCTGTTGGCCGATACCTACACCAAAGACAAGCTGGGCGACCACACGCTGCACCTCGAATTTCGGACTCCTTACAAGCCGGACGCTCGCGGACAAGCCCGCGGCAACAGCGGCGTCTACATGCAAGGTCGTTACGAACTGCAAGTGCTCGATTCGTTCGGTTTAGAAGGCGAAAACAACGAGTGCGGCGGAATCTATAAAATCGCCAAGCCGATCGTCAACATGTGCTTTCCCCCCCTCACCTGGCAAACCTACGACATCGATTTTACGGCCGCCAAGTATGACGCAGAGGGCAACAAGACCGAAAACGCCCGAGCCACCGTCAAGCATAACGGCGTCGTGATTCATGAAGACTTGGAACTGCCGTTGCATACGCCAGGCCGCGAAAAAGAGGCCGACAGCCCCGCCGCTTTGTACCTGCAAGGGCACGGCAACCCGGTCGTCTATCGCAACATTTGGATCACCGAGGGCTAAAGCCGCTTTCGCAGCGACTTACGATAATTTCACCCCAGAGCGCCGGCGAATCGATTCGCCGGCGTTTTTTTACGCCGCCGCTTCTTCGCAGACGGCAGCGGCGACCGGGTGTTCGCCAGGATCGTGCTCCGCTTCCAAACGGTTCAACGACGCTTCGATTCGGCGGCGATAATCTTCAAGCGATTCTTCTTCGAGCGGCGCGACAGGCTCGGCGAAGTAACCTTCGACCACGCTAAACGGCTGCGGAATCTGCAAGCGATCCCATGTCTTCGACAAGATCCAGCGACGGCTAGGGACGGCGACCATATTGATCACCACGGCCTTGCTCTTTTTAGAGAGAGCGGCGACCCCTTTATGTACGCGATTGCGGGGACCGCGCGGTCCGTCGACCGCCAAATAGGCGGGCTTGCCGCTGATGACATGATCAATCAATCCGCTCAGCGCCTCGCGGCCCCCTTTGGTTTGACCGCGCGTCCGATTGGATCCCCGAATCGGGATGACGCCCATAATGCGAAGCGTCGGCACGATCAATTCGCCGTCTAGCGATTGCGAAACCATCGCCGCGGTTCCCGCTTCGCTGCCCATCGCCGCCGCAACTTGATGCGCGTGCAACACCGAGTAAACATAGGGAACGCCAGCGGCTCGCAACGCCGGCCGAGGGTCGTTATGCAACCGCACTCGGCAAGTCCATCGCAACAGCAAGACCGCAATCGCCGCCAACCAGGCGATCGTCCAATTCAAAAACTTTTTCACTACCTAGAATTCTTCCGCACGACAGATGACTTACGACGTCCGATCCGTAGCCTAAATCGGCCTCTTCATCGCGACGCACCAGCGCGGCGATTCGTCGTCGATACGGCTCGCCGGGCTCCTCCTCCCCTATAACCGTCGTGCCTCGGTCATGGGCGAATCAAGGGAACGGGAGTTTACCTAGCAACCGCCGAAAGGGTCAATCCGAGCGAACTGCCGAGCGGCGATTATTCGGCGCCAGCATTCGCTTTCACTTGCCAGGCTTCGTCAAAAAAGTCGGCTGCGACCACTTTGCCAGGCACAGACCCGTTGGGGGGAGTCGTGATGTCTATGATCGCCCAGTCGGGCAATTGCGGGTTTTGACCAGAATTGCTGCGATCATTTTCCTCGCGAAAAGTCGGCCCGCTGTTCAACACTAAATATTTCCGCGGATTTAACGGATTCGGATAAATCATCACCGGAACATGCTGCTCGGCCGAATATCGACGCTCGCCCATCGCTACCGTTTTCGCGTCCCAACTCAGCGGCAGTCGGTCAAGCGTCTCGCGAATCAGGCGATTGGTTTGCGGCGTTCCCCACGCGATCAAGTGATAATTGGCGATATCTTCGGCCGTAACCTGATCGTCATATTTCCAGCGCGGCTTCCCCCGAAACAGCGCTTGCCAACGATCGTCGAAGTGGGCGATCTCGAACTGCAGCCATTGCTGCAAGCGAGCGTTGCTCGATTTCTCGCGCGGCGCCACGACCATAAACGGTTCGAGAAACACGTCGTCGATCGGCCCTTGCAAGCCGGGGCGTTTCGCCAGGGAGCCCGGCTTCTCGACAAGCGGCGCGATCGTCCACTCTCCGTCACGCTTCACCAGGGTCAGCGGCGCCTCGTCGCTCGGCTCGGTCGTGACGCTCAATTTTTGATCGTCGATCTCAATCACGAAATCGACCGGCGTTTTGTCTAAATGCAGCGCTAACGCGGCGACGTTTTTCGTAGCGATCTTCGCCGAATCGGGCCAGTCGACTTGGGCGTCGATCCGCGAATCTTTCCAATGCTCTTCCAGCCCCAACGCTTCGACCCAATGAACGCGCGGATATCGCAACGTTTTGGTCTGTAACGAAACTTCAGTCGGCGTTCGGTTCAAACCGACGTCGCGAAACTTTTTGATGTCCGCCAGCAAACTCTTCAACGTTTCCGGCTCGTATTTGTGCGCCGTCTTCGGCCCAATCAAGTGGGGCAACTCGCGACCTTCGGCGGCGTACGCTTCTTCCATCACCCGCGCCGCTTGAATTTGCTTGTCGATCTCGCCGCTATACGCGATCACCGGCAAGTTGAACAAATTGCGAACGTAGTCGGGCACGTCGTAACAGCCCCACAGCGTTTGCGTGTACGACGGCGGAAAATTTTCCGGTTTTAATTTTTGATAACGCGCCGTTTCGGCGAAGCCGGCGCCGGGGCTCATTGCGACCCAACGATCGGCGTAATGCGCGCCCAAATGCCAAGCGCCTGCGCCCCCCATCGAAAAACCCATTAATACGATTCGCTGGGGATCAATCTGATACCGCTGACTCACGTCCTCAATCGCATCAAGCACGTCAATCTCGCCCGCCGACTTAAAACCGATGCATTGACGACCGAACGGATGCAACGTGATCGCGTCGTCTGGCGCCACATACCCTTTTTTCCGCTGGCGGTTATGAATGAAATAGAGATCGGTCTCTTTATCGCCACGACCATGCAGCCAAACGTAAAGCGGAACCGGCTTCGTCAGATCAAGCCCTTCAGGAATATGCAGGCCGTACGGCTGGGCCGAATCGTCGATTGCGCTGCGATAACCCCGTACCAGCAAGCCGCGGGCAGTCGTCCACTGCGGATCGCCTGACTCGATCTGTGCGATACGTCGCTCAGCCGCGTCAAGCGCTTGCCGGGCGACGTCAATATCTTTCTTTTGATAGAATTCTCCATTGCGCAGCGCCAGCGAAACCGCCTTTAGATAGATCTCGGCGTCAATCGAAAGCGGACTTTTTTCGATCTTCGCCAACTGCTTTTGCAGTTTGCCGACACGCTCGGCAAGCGCCGCTTCTTCCTTTTCGTCTAGCTTGACGCCTGGCGGCGGCAAGCGTCGTTTGATCTCCGGAATCGATTCTTCGGCCCAAATAGGCGCCGTAAACGATAAGACGAAACCAAGGATCCAAACGTG
>JBITAD010000456.1:0-11579 GCA_044439945.1 Blastopirellula sp. JB062 | reverse complement strand
GCGATGCAAGCGAAGATGCTGCGCGACTGAACGGCCAGATAGCCGACCAAAATTCCGACGACCGTCGCCGTGATCGACTGTTGCAACATGCCGTGCGTCGCGCCGAAGAAGAGGGCCGTAATGATGATCGCGCCCCATTTGTGCCCGATATGGCGTAAGCCGGAAAGGATGAACCCGCGAAACGCGAATTCTTCGCAAACGGCCGGCAGGGCCGCCATCAGCAGCAGGACGACCGCAAAAGGCAAGCCTTCGAGGGCGGGGCCCAGCAATTGTTGCAATTGCTGCGTCGTTTGCTCATCGACCGGAAATTGGTTTCTGACCCAAGAGCCGAGCATGATCGAAAAAGGGTGAACGGCGATCGCCAACAAGATCGCCGCCGGGACCGTCGCCAAGTAGGGGAGTTTCAGCAAGAACGTTTCGCGCCAACTGCGGGCCAACAGGGCCGCCGCCAATAACGCGGGAAGCAAGATCGTCAAAAATTGAATCGAAAGAATATAGGCGACGAACCCGCCGCCAGTGGTCGGCAGCGTAAACAAGGGACCGGCGAAATAGCGAATCATCAGTATCAGCAGGCCGACCATTACCGCCGTGCCGGCGCGCGGGGTTTCCGCTCGATCGCGATAGAGATGGATCAACCAGAGCCGCAAGTCGAAACGTTCGCTTTCGCTGAACAAGACCGACTCGTTATTAAACTGATCGATCGCCCAGCGGATCGAGAGCCAGATGCAGACGGTCGTGACCAAGATGACGCCGGGGGCGAACAGCAGCGCGTCGCCGTAGTTGCCTTCCATTAACGTCTTCATCAACAGCAACACGCCGGTGACCGGAATCAAGCTGTTGGCGAGACTGATCTCGACCGAGGGAAGAATCGGCAAGATCACCAGCGGCAAATTGACCATCAGCAGCGGCAGCAAATAGTATTGTCCTTCTTTGCTGCTTCGCGCCAAAGCGGCCACCGCAAGGGCCAACGCGCTGAACAGGGCCGCCATCGGTATCAGCGCCAACAGCAGCCAGCCGACCGACCAGACCGGCGGCGGACCGAAGTTAAGCCGTCCGCCGGCGCCTGCCGCGGCAAGCTGACCCATGACCAGCGTAGCGGTCATGCCCATGCTGGCGAGATTGAGCAGCGACGTAGCGATGCTGAAAGTCATGATCGCCAGCAGTTTGCCGCCGACAATTTCGGAGCGGAGGGCCGGGCTTGAGAGAAGCGTTTCGAGCGTGCCTCGCTCTTTTTCGCCGGCGCAAAGATCAATCGCCGGATAAAACGCCCCGGTCAGCGCCCAGACGACCACGATAAACGGAAAGATCTTCGACCAGAGAAACGAGCGCCGCTCCGGCTCTTCCGAAAGATCGATCTCGCTGACGGTGAAAGGGTTGGTCGCTTCGGGCGGCACGTCGTGGGCCGCCAGGTTGCGCTCGATGACTTGATCGCGCCAACGCATCAGGATCGACCAGAAGCGGTCGCGGGCGACGAGCGATTTTTCGCGGGCCGAATTGACGAAGATTTGCGGCTGCGGAAATTCGGCGTCGGCGTCTTCCGGCGGGGTTCCGCTTTCGCCGTTGACTCGTTCTCGGAATTGCTCGACTCGCTCGGCGAAACCGGGCGGAAAGTAGATCAAAGCGTCGAACTCGCCGGCCTCGATCGCGTCTTGCGCCGATTGCCGCACGACGTCGGGAGAGATCGTCGCTTCGAGCACGTCGATCTCGAACATCTCAGGCGACCAGTCGGTCTTCATCAGTTCGAGCGAGAAGCTTTCGCCTTCGAGCAGCGGAGGCGTTTCCGGAATTTCGACCGCGCCGACAATTTGCAAACGCGCCGGATTTTGCTGCCGAAATTGCATCACCTGCATCACCAGCAAGCCCATCAACGGATAGAGCAGCACCGGCAAGATGACGATCGAAAACAGGGTGCGACGGTCGCGCATTTGGTCGCGCAACTCGCGGAATAAGATCAGTTTGACGTTCGACCAACTCATGCGTTTTCGCTTCGACCTGCTCCGGCATGATCGGCCATATCGGCGGGTTCGCCGATGAGGTGAAAGAAGATTTCTTCCAGATCAGGTTGCGAGAAGCGATCGCGCAGCTCGGCCTGGGTTCCTTCGGCTAAGATCTTCCCTTGATGCATAATCGCCACTTGGTCGCACAGCTTTTCGACTTCGCGCATGATGTGCGACGAAAAGATGATGCATTTGCCTTGTTCGCGCAGTTCGGCGATGATTTGCAGCAGCGCGCGACCGACGAAAACGTCGAGCCCGAGGGTCGGTTCGTCGAAGACCAAGACCGGCGGATCATGCACGATTGCGCGGGCGATCGACACTTTTTGTTTCATGCCGGTCGACATTTTCGAGCCTAGCACGTCGCGCATCTCTTCCATGCGCAAACGTTGGAAGATGGTCGCCATTCGGTCTTGCAGCAAGCCTTCTTCCAGGCCGTACAGCCGGCCGAAGTATTCGACCGTTTCCCAGGCGGTCATCCGCTCGTAGACGGCGGTATTGGTCGAAACGAAGCCGATCTGGCGGCGAACCATCGCCGGCTCGGTGACGACGTCGTAACCGTTGACTTGCACCGATCCGCTGGTGGGCCGCAGCACCGTGCTTAAGATTCGTAACACGGTCGTTTTGCCGGCGCCGTTGGGGCCGAGCAAGCCGAAGATCTGCCCCGGCATCGCGAACAGGCTGACCCGGTCGACCGCCACGAATTTGCCGCGGCGGAGATCGTCGTAGGCTTTGACAAGTTCGCGAACGTGAATCATTGACGACCGGACGAAAAGGGAGCGTCTACGGCTGAAAAACGGGGTCAGCTAGGCATCGGCGACAGTAACGGGGCGTACTTTATTCTAAACGATGAACGCGGCCGACTCGATATGGCTGGCGTCTGGAAGCGAAGAGAGTTCGCCTTCGGCGTCAGTCGTTCCGGTTAAGCCGATTAGGGCGAATGGCTTGATTTAATCGAGATCGAATTTGAGATCGTGTTCGGTCAAGATCCGGAATTTTTTTCGCGACAGCGTTTCCATCGCCATTTCGATATTGTCGGTCATCAGCGCGACGGCCGGAAGATCGTTGGGCGTGTTAAGCAGCGGATACGCTTGCACGATGTTGACCTCGGCCTGCAGCAGCGCGGTGCAAACTTGCAGCAAAGGTTGCGGCCCGCGCGGCAGCTCGAGCCCGACCAGGTCGGTTTCGATCAGCGCGAGACCGGCGCGTTCTAAAATTTCGCGGCCTTGTTCCGGATCGCTTAACAAGAACCGCACAAATGCGCATTCCGTAGAATCATTGATCGAGAGGGCGACGATACGAACATTGGAACCCTCGAAGCGGCGGACGATCTCCAGCAGTTGACCGACCCGGTTTTCGAGAAAGACCGTGAATTGTCGCAGCGAGGGGTAATCTCGCCCGCGCATGGTCATATAACCGGTACCCGATTCGCCGTCAGAGCTCATAGACTTCCTTTCGTCGACAATTTCGTCGCGACAACCCGCGCCGAGTGACGCCTTTCGATTTCGCTAACTATAGAATACGCTTAACCTTCGGTCAACTTGTACGTAGCCCAACGGAGTGGTCGTGATTACTCAGTACCAAATGCACATCCGCGTTCGATATCAGGAAACCGACGCACAAGCGCGCGTTCATCACGCCAACTACATCACTTATTTTGAAGTGGTCCGAACCGAGATGCTGCGCGAGGCCGGTTTTAGCTATCGCGAAATGGAGGAGTCGGGGCTTTATCTGGTGGTCGCCGAGGCCGAGTGCAAATATCGAGCGCCGGCCGTGTTCGACGACTTGTTATGCGTTTCGGTCGAGACGGTCAAAGCCAAGGGAGTGCGGATCGAAAACCGTTACGAGGTGAAACGGGACGGCGAAACGATCGCTACCGGACGCACCTTGCTGGCTTGCGTCGACCAACAGGGGCGACCCCGGCCGCTGCCGAAGCGTCTGCTGTTTCCGGGATAATAGCGGATAAGGGATTACGAAGCGGGGCGAGTCAATTTGATTTGAATCGCCTGCATGATGCCGGCGGCGACTTCTTCTTTGGCGCCGGAGAGAATCGCGACGACTTCGCCTTCGCGATCAAGAATTTCGACCTGGTTCTCGGCGGCGTTCATCGCTTCGGGGCCGTTTAAGACGATCAGGTCGCAATTCTTTTTTTCCAGTTTGACCAAAGCCCGAAACCGAGCGTCTTCGGTCTCGAGAGCGAAGCCGACGACCCACTGTCGCGATTGTTTTTTGGCGCCCATCGTCGCGACGACGTCGGGCGTTTCGATCAGGTGCAGCGTGAGGGGTTCGCCCGTTTTGGCGATCTTGTGCCCTTCGACCCGTTCGGGGCGATAGTCGCATGGCGCCGCAACCCCGATCAAGCCGTCGCACTGCGGAAATTCGGCTTCGCACGCCGCCAGCATCTCTTCGGTCGTAATGACCGAGATCACGCGAGCTTCAATCGGGTATTCGACTTGGACCGGCCCTGAGATGATCGTCACGTCGTGACCGGCGGCGATCGCGGCCGAGGCCAAAGCGGCGCCCATGCGGCCGCTCGATCCGTTGGTCATGTAGCGAACTGGATCGATATATTGCCGAGTCGGACCGGAAGTGATCAGGATGTGGGCCACGTGCGCCCCTTAGGTAAGCGTCGCCAGGCGAGTTTGGATAGCGGCCAAAATTTCTTCGGGCTCCGACATGCGACCGGCGCCTTGGTCGCGACAGCTGAGCCAGCCTGAGTCGGGGCCGATCATTTCGACCCCGTCTTCGACTAACTGCCGCACGTTGCGTTGAACCGCCGGCTTGGCCCACATTTCGCGGTTCATCGCGGGCGCCATCAATACGGGCCCCGTAAACGCGAGATAGATCGTGCTTAGCAAGTCGTCGGCGATTCCGTGGGCGGTTTTGGCCATAAAATCGGCCGAAGCGGGCGCGATGCAAAGCAGCTCGGCTGACTTGGCGATTTCGATATGCGCCCCCAGCGGATAACGGGGATCAAACGCGTCGGTCGCCGGCGGGTTGCCGGTCAGCGCGGCGAAGGTGGCCGCGCCGATAAAGTGCGTCGCCGCGGAGGTCAGAACGGTCGCGACTTCGACGTCGGCTTGCGCCAAGCGGCTCGCCAGCATCGCCGTTTTGTAGGCGGCTACGCCGCCTGTGACTCCGATCGCGACGCGTCGGCGGCTCATAGATCGCCGCCGAAGTCGTCGAAGAATTGTCCGCCTTCGCCTTCGCCGGTGATGCGAACTTCGTTGGACATGTCGAGATGGATCTTGTCTTGCTTGATTTCTTCGAGCACGATTTCCATCTTGTTGTCGCTGTTGAGGTCGACCAAGGGGCGGCTGCCGGCGTTAAGGGCGACCAGCCGTTTTTGGATCAAGGTCGAAAGCTTAAAGCGACCGCCGACCTTGTTGATGATGTATTCTTCTTTCAGTTCTTCCATCATAGCGCATCGTCTCCTGGATCTTTTTGAATCACGTCCGCCAGTCGCTGAACGGTTTCGTTCACGGCGCCGGCGTCGTTGACAATCTGATATTTGTATCGGTCCATCGCCGCCAGTTCGCGTTTGGCGGCGGTCAAGCGACGTTGGATCGTTTCTTCCGGTTCGGTTCCGCGACCTCGCAAGCGTCGCTCCAGCTCTTCGTGCGAGCCGGGACTGAGGAAAATGGTGATCGCGGCCGGATACTGCTTGACCAGTTCCATCGCGCCGTCGACGTCAATTTCGAGCAGCACCGAGATGCCGCGAGACGTGCGATCTTCGACTTCGCTTCGCAAGGTGCCGTACCAATAGCCGTTGCCGAAGACCTCGAACGTTTCGAGGAATTCGCCCGCTTGCCGGAGGCGTTGAAATTCTTCAGCCGACAAAAAGTGATAGTCTTTGCCGTCGATCTCGCCCGCACGCGGCGGCCGCGTCGTGGCCGAGACGCTTAGCTCCAGCTTGGGGTCGGCCAGCTCTAGCAGCTTGCGCACCACGGTCGTCTTGCCCGACCCCGAAGGGCCGGAAAGGATCACCAATTTGCCGGTTCGAGATGCGGGCATGTCGCGCCGTCGCGGTAAGGTCGTGTTAGCCGTAACGAAACTCATTCGACGTTTTGTATTTGCTCGCGAATCCGTTCGATGCAGGTTTTCATTTCAACGACTCGGCGAGCGATTTCGGAATCGTTCGCTTTCGAGCCGATCGTGTTGGTCTCGCGGAACATCTCTTGGGTGAGGAACTCCAGCTTGCGACCGGCCGACTCTTCTTGCTCCATGATCTTCGCGTATTGATCAAGGTGGCTTCGCAGTCGTACGATCTCTTCCGAGATGTCGGTTCGGTCGGCGAAGACCCCGACTTCGCGAATGACGGAAGCCTGATCGTGGGTCACTTCAAATTCTTCAAGCAGCTTGCCTAAGCGTTCCGTGATTCGCGTGCGATAGTTTTCGACGACTTGCGGCGCTAATATTTCGACTTCGGCCAGATGCTTGGCGATCTCTTGGCAGTTGTTGGCCAGGTCAGCGCCCATCGCGCGGCCTTCTTCGCGCCGCATTTGGGTAAAGCGCGTCAACGCTTCGTTCAAGACTTTCTCTAGCAGCGGCCAGTCGGCGTCGACGTCGATCGATTCCGACCCGCGTTCGGCGATCACGCCCGGCAGTTGCAAGAGGCTGTCCCAATGAGGCGTTTCGGTCAGGCCAAGGTTGGAGCTGACGTCGCGGAGTTGCTGCAAATAGCTTCTCAGCACCGCTTCGTTCAAACGAAAATCGTCGGCGCTCGCCTCGCGGTGGACCCGATAATTGACGTTGATCGTGCCCCGTTTGGCATGTTTGCGCACGATGGCTTCGATTTGCGGCTCGAAGCAGGCGTACCCTTCGGCGCCGCGAATATTCAGCTTGAAATAGCGGTTGTTCACCGCGCGAACTTCAACGGTCACCGCCAAGCCGTCGAGCTGGGCATGCGATTCGCCAAAGCCTGTCATACTTAGCAGCACGTGCGGAACGCTCCCAATGCTGGTCGGCGAGACCGTCGCAATCGTCGACGGTCGGAACTAAGCGATCGCGAAATTACGGTGCGGCCGGTTTCTCTTCTGCGGCCGGCGCATCGGCCGCCGGTTTATCGGCCGCCGGCGTTTGCGGCGTCGTGTCGGTCGCCGGTTGATCTAAATTGGGGGTCGATTCGGCCGCCGCGCCTTCAGCGCCGGCGTCCGCATCGCCTGGTGCGAACGGAACGCGCGGCGTCGTTTCGTCTCCAGCCGGATCGGCCGGCGCGCCCAGCCCGCCGGTGATCGGCGCTGCGGCGCCGGTACCGGTTTGCAGCTTGGAATCGCCCGAGGTTTGCAAGACCGCCAACGCGACGCTGCAGAGCAAAATCCAAACGAGGGTCACCACCGCGGTAACCCGGGTGAATGCGTCGCCCGCCTTGGTGCCGAACGCGCTCGATCCTCCGGCGCCGCCCAGCGCGCCGGTCAACCCGCCCCCTCGACCTCGTTGAACGAGAATCAAAAGGATCAGGAAGAGCGAGAGAAGACTCAGCACAATTCCGAGTAAATATTGCATCGATCGATCCGTGAGTTTATTGCGAGTTGGAGCGTAGATTGCGTTATTTGACGCCCGCGATGATTCCCAAAAAGCTATCGGCTTTGAGAGAGGCTCCGCCGACCAAGGCGCCGTCGATATTCGGTTGCGAGAGCAACTCGGCCGCGTTATCCGGCTTGACGCTGCCGCCGTACTGAATTCGGACTTTTTCGGCGACGGCCGAATTGTATCGAGCTTCGATCACCTTGCGAAGATCAGCGTGAACCGCTTCGGCTTGCTCGGGCGTGGCGACTTTGCCGGTGCCGATCGCCCAGACCGGTTCGTAAGCGAGAACGACCGTTTCCATTTGTTCGGCCGAAACGCCTGCCAGCGAGCCGTAAAACTGTTCGGCGACGACGTCGGCCGTTTTGCCCGACTCGCGTTCTTCGAGCAGTTCGCCGACGCAAACGATCGGAACCAGGCCGGCCGCTAATGCGGCGTGCACTTTTTTGTTCACCAGCGAACTCGACTCGCCGAAAATGTGGCGGCGTTCGCTATGACCGAGGATCACGTACTGACAGCCGAGGTCTTTCAGCATCGACGCCGAAACTTCGCCCGTGAAAGCGCCTGAAGCTTCAAAGTAAAGATTTTGGCCGCCCACGCCGATCGGGCTTTCGCCGGCGGCGGTCTTTACGGCGTCGAGATACGAAGCAGGCGGGCAAACCGCAACCTCGGCCGAGCAATTGGCCGGCAAGCCTTGGGCGATGCCAGTGACCAAGGCGACCCCTTCGGCTCGGGTAGAGTTCATCTTCCAATTGCCGGCAATAAAAGGTCGTCTCACTAGAGCATTCCTCGGTTGGTCGATTTCAAAATAAGGCGATAGCAATTGCCTGACAGCAAGCCGTCAAGAACGAATCGATCAATATATCATGCAAGTTGACTAGCCGTCGAGAGGGAGTTTGCCCTGGAAAAGAGGGCGTCAACCGGGCGCGAAAGCGTTCTTTTCGCCGTACGGATCGTAATTTTGGGAGGTTTGGGAGGAATGTCGCGTTTGGGTAGAGAATACGCCGTGCGGATTGGTTATATTGGGTGGGTCGTATTTGCCGGCGGCTGACCGGAGACGCATGGCCCGGCGGCAGGCGACGCGTACCAAGAAGAATACCGACCTAGTCTGGGAGAAAAAGATGAATCTGGCGAAATTGCGAACTTGCTTGGCCGGCGGCGGCAATTGGATCGTGCTTGGTTTGGCGCTGGTCGCACTGACGGTCGCTTATGCGGCGCCTGGGATTTGCGGCGCTTGTCGCTCGGCGATCGAACCGGCGGCGCCGGCCGAACGGGTCGCTTGGCGCGGCCGCGTTTATCGTCGCGCCTATTATGGGCCTGCGGTGCGGCCCGTTTATCGAGCGCCTTACGTTCGGCGGTACTACGGCCCCGTTTATCGGCCCTACCCCTATGGCGGTGCGGTGGTCACCCCTTACGCACGCGTCTATTGGTAGGGCGATCGCCGGTTGCCGCGACGGCGTAGAAAGGTAACTTTCCGCTTCGCTGGCACAGGCTTTGCGTACAAGTAGCGTCAGGTTTTCAATATCCCTCCATGCCATGAAGGAGTAGAGAAAATGAGTACGACTCAGTTACGTCAACGATTTCACTCTTGGGGACGAGCGACCATTTTGGGCGTCGCCGCCCTGGCGCTAACGATCGCCTATGCCGGCCCCAGCTTTACCAACGGCTCGGGTCAGGCCGATACGACGCTGACGCCTCGTGCTACGGCCGCGGAAGAGGTCGCTTGGCGCGGACGGGGCTATTATCGCCGCGGTTACCGCAGGGCTTATCGTCCTCCTTACTATCGAAACTACTACCGAAATTATTATCGAGGATCGTACGGTCCGCGATATTACGGGCGTCCGTACGGCGGCGCGGTGATTACGCCTTACGGCGGCGTCTATTGGTAGACGCAGTCGTAACATGATCGTCGGCCTCTCAGCATGAGAGGCCAGCGACCGCCGTTTCGGCGAGACGTTGCAACAGAAGAATGGAGCGCTGGCTCCTTTCTTCCGCTTGTGGGCGCTGCCGCTCCGTTTTCGAGCGTATCGCGCTAGATCGCAAACGCCGGCGGTCGGCTTAGTCGGTGGGCGCCGTTTTGCGAAACGAGCCGAGCACTTCCAGTCGAATCGTTTTTTTCTCAAGTGAGGCGATCGCCCGGCGAATCTTTAATTCGCTCTCGTGTCCTTCCATCTCGACGAAGAACAGATATTCCTGATCGCCGCCGGAGACCGGAAACGATTCGATCCAGGTCAGATTCAGCCGATTCCGCTTAAAGATGTTCATGGCGTCTGCCAAAGCGCCAGGGCGGTGGTCGGTTTGAAACATCATGGCCGTTTTGTCGTCGCCGCTTTTTTTGCCCGATTCGTTGCCGATGACGGCGAAACGGGTCACGTTGCGCGGGTTGTCTTCGATATTTTCGGCGGCGAAGTGAAGCCCGTAGTTAACGCCTGCCGCGCGGCTGGCGATCGCTGCGACCCCATCTTTTTGCGAAGCGAGTTGGGCGGCGGCGGCGGTGCTCGTAATTTCGCACGCCCGCGCTTGCGGCAGATGCTTGGCCAGCCAGTTTCGACATTGCGAAAGGGCCTGGGGTTTGCTGTAGACTTCGCGAATTTGCGAGCGTTCGCATTTGGCCAGCAGGCAGTGATGAATGCGCAATTGCACTTCGCCGCAAATTTTTAGCGGCTGCTTGGCGAACATGTCGAGCGTATCGGTCACTCGACCGTCGCTGGAATTTTCGACCGGGACCAGGCCGAACTGACAAGCGCCTCGGCTGATTTCTTCAAAGACGGCGGCGATGGTGGCGACCGGCACCAGTTCGGCGGATTGCCCAAAACGTTCGATGGCCGCTTGATGACTATAGCTGTATTCCGGCCCCAGAAAGGCGACTTTCAAACGCGCGGCGACGGTCCGGCACCCGCTGAAGATTTCGCGGAAAATCGTCCGCAGTTCTTCAGGAGGCAACGCGCCGCGGCTTTTCTGCGCGAGCGCTTCGATGCGTTGATCATCGTCGACTAAGCCGTCGACTTGATTGCCGGTCGCTTCGAGCTGGGCGGCGGCTTGTATCAACTGCGCGCGCTGTTGCAGCAGCGACGCCAATTCGCGGTCTAATTGGTCGACTTCTTTTTTCAGTGAGCTGGGGGTAAGGCGTTTCGCGCTCTTTTTTTTCGACATTTCGTCCGTACTCCGCCGGGGCCGATTCGCCCGAACCGGCGATCGTCAAACGAGTTCGCATCTATCGTAATCAACCGCGGCAGATCGCGAACCCCCATCTGCCGCGCCGCTGCCTGCTGCTGCCAAATTGGCATTGGTCCGCATAATCGGCATGGCAGGTCATGCGGTAAATAGTTGTTATTAAATGACTTGCGTATTGCCGTGAAGGAATTTTGCTGATTGGCATGTCGCTTGCTTCTCATGGGTTGTCACAAAATGAGACGCAAACCGAGGCAAGCCTCGAAACATAAGGAGGAATCTACATTATGGCACAAGGCGAAACGATCATTGGAATTGACCTGGGGACCACCAACTCGGTTGTCGCCATTATGGAAGGTTCCGACGTCAAAGTTATTCCGAACGCGGAAGGCAATCGGCTGACGCCGAGCGTGGTGGCGTTTACGGACAAGGGCGACGTGTTGGTGGGCGAACCGGCTCGCCGACAAGCGGTCACCAACCCGAAGAAGACGATCTACTCGATCAAACGCTTCATGGGGCGTCGTCATAACGAAGTCGACTCGGAAGAAAAGATGATCCCTTACGAAGTCGTAGGGGGCGCCGAAGAGTACGTCAAAGTCAAAGTGGGCGATGTCGAGCATACGCCGCAAGAGATCTCGGCCAAGGTGCTGCAAAAGCTGAAAGCGGCGGCCGAATCTTACTTGGGGCACAAGGTCAACAAAGCCGTTATCACGGTTCCGGCCTACTTTAACGACGCGCAGCGTCAAGCGACCAAAGACGCCGGTCAGATCGCCGGGCTAGAAGTCGCCCGGATCATCAACGAACCGACGGCCGCCGCGTTGGCCTATGGTCTGGGGAAACAAAAGAGCGAGAAGATCGCCGTGTTCGACCTCGGCGGCGGTACGTTCG
>JBITAD010000455.1:0-11605 GCA_044439945.1 Blastopirellula sp. JB062 | reverse complement strand
TGGTTGCGGTCGTCGCTTCGATCGCATTCGAATCGACCGTCGCCACCTTTCTGTTTCCTGAAGCGACCTATGTGACGGGCCAATGCGTCGTGCAGGAAACCGAGATCGCCGAAAAAATCTTGGAAGACGGCGCTGTTCGTTACCAGCCCATGATTCTCGTCCAAGTTCAGAATGGGCCGCAACGGTACGTCGGTTGGACCTATCGCCGCAAGCCGACCTGGTACGCCGATCGCGAGACGGCGCAAAACGTCATCCATCGTTTTCGCCCCGGCTGGGTCTACCCTTGCTGGTACGCTTCGTACGATCCTTCGACGGTCATCTTGCAACGTTCGATCAATTTTACGCGGTGTATCATATTGCTGGTCTTCGCCTCGTTCGCCACGATCGGAACGATCGGCATGTTCTATACGATGCTGCTGTTCGGCGCTTCGGCCGAACGCCGCTCGGCCTTGGCGAAAAGCGCGCAAAAGATCGAACTGATCGGCGATCTCTTGCCGTCGTCGGCCTATCCGAATATTCCCAGCGGAGAAAATTTGACCAACAGTCCCGGCGTTCGGCTCGCATACCGCTTGCCGATCGAGGTCTCGCCCGCTTGGTGGCTGTTTGCGACGCTGCTGTTCAGTCTGGTTTGGAGCGCGATGACGGCGGTCTTCGCCCTGGGGGCGATCGCCGACCTTGAACGGGGCCAGCCCAACTGGCTGTTGATGACCTTGACCGTCGGCGCCGTCGTCGTCGGCTGTTGGACCAGCTATCATTTCTTGCGGCAGATCGCCCTGCATACGCGTGTCGGCCCGACCCACATCGAAATTTCCAACCATCCGCTGCTGCCGGGGCGCGACTACAAGTTGCACTTGTTGCAAGCCGGGCGGATGCATGTCAAAAAGATACGGGTCACCCTCATCTGCGAAGAAGAGGCGACCTTCTTGCACGGCACCGACGTCCGCACCGAAGTGGCGAAAGTTTACGACGCCGAGGTCGCGTCGTTCCGCGGCTTGGTCATTCGGCCCGGTGCGCCGTTTGAAGAACTGCTGCATTTTCAGATTCCGCCGACCGCGATGCACTCGTTCAAGTCGAACCATAACGCCGTTCACTGGAAGTTGATCGTCGATCTCGAAGTCAAAGGCGCCGGCAGCCAACGACGCAGTTTTCCGATCGTCGTTTATCCGGCGGCAAAATCGAACGCATGACCGACGAACCGCACATCACGATTTCGCTTGATCGTCCGACCCGGCAATACGCGGCCGACGACGAACTGTCGGCTCGATTCGAAATCAGCAATCTGCCGGCCGCCGACATTCAAGCGATCGAAGCTTCGGTCTTGTGGCATACCGAAGGGACCGGCGAAGAAGATATGTCGGCGCACGAGTTCACCCGGCTTTTGCCCGGCGACGAGGCCGACGGCGATTTGACTCGCTCGCAAACGCTCAAAACTCGTCTGCCCCGCAGCCCGTTGTCGTATGACGGTACGATCGTCAAAATCCATTGGGTCGTACGCGTGCGGGTTTTCGTCGGTCGGGGGCGCGATCTCGTTGAAGAGTTGGAGTTCGAGCTGACGCAGATCGCCCACGAAAACTCCCCCGCCAACGACAATCCCCCGCTAGGCGGTCGCCGTGGTTAGCACCAACCCCTTCGCCAGCCGACAGGTGCGCCCGGGGGCGATCCCGTTTTTGTTCTCCGGCGGCGATTCGGTCGAACGCATTCTCGATCGTCTGCGACAAGCCAATTGGCGCGGCGCGATCGTCGGCCCGCATGGATCGGGCAAGTCGACTCTGCTTGAAACGCTCTCTCCCGTTTGGCGCCGGCAAGGCTGGACCGAAGTGCGCGTTACTTTTCATACCGGGGGTCAGTCGACCGGTCGCCTGCGGCGCCCGCGTCCAGACGAAATTTTGGTGGTCGACGGCCTTGAGCAAGTCGCTTGGCCGCTGCGACGTTGGTTTTTATGGCGGTGTGCGGCGGTCGAAGCCCGTTTGCTGGCGACGTGCCATCAACCGCTCGGTCTGCCGGTCGTCTTCGCTCCCCAACCATCCGCCGCACTCGCACAGCGACTTGCCGATCGCTTGCAACAATCGACCGACCCCCTGGTCTCGCCCGCCGAAGCCGAAGCGACCTTTTTGCATCACGACGCCGACCTGCGCGAGACGTTATTTCAGTTGTATCGGTTGTACGAGTCGCGCCGTAAATCGGGGCGAGAGCTTGCCGCAACGCCGAAAACTCGCGATTAGTTTTGCCAGATCGCTAAAGTTTCCGCAGGCGACGCAGGGGCGTTGTTCGCTATCGCTTCTCCCTGCCGCGCGACCGTCTGGAAAGGGGCGAGAATCTCCGTTTTTTCGGCCGTAATTGCTGTTCTGACTTAGGTTTCTGATCTACCTTTCCTTGAATCGTCTTTTCGGACGATCGGAGCGGCATGGACCTGCCCCGAGCACACGCGACGGATCCGCGACAAGAATTGAGTGAGAGAGGAAGAGGCATCCCGATGTCGCGCGCTCCTATCCTGGCCCTGATTTTGCTTATGTCGATCGGCGACGCCGCCCAAGCCGGCTGCTGGCTGACCGATTGGATCACCGGCAACAAAGACCAGCCCCAGCCGGTCGTCGCCGGATACATGCCGGCCGCCCCGCCGCAGCCGTATCAGGTCAATTACATCCAACCGCCGGCGCCGACCACCTGTGCGCCGATCTATCAAAATCAGACGTCGGTGCGTTACATTCCCGAAACGCAATACCAAACGACCTATAAGCCGGTTCCGGTCACCGTCTATCAACCGACCACCGTCTATCTGCCGGGCAGCAACGTTCCCACGTTGGCCTATAACGGCTGCACCACCTATCGTTGGCAGACCGAACGCGTTCCATACACCACCTATAAGCCGGTGATTCAAAACGTTCAGCAACAAATCAACAGTTGTGCGACGGTCGGCTACATGCAAACCGCCCCGGCGGTCGTCGGATCGTGCAACAGCTGCGCTGGCGCTCCCGCCGCTTACAACGCTCAACCGCAAATGGCGCCGGCCCAGCCGTATCCCGGCGGCAACGGCGGTCAGTGGGTTCCAGCCCAAGGAGGCGGCGCCAGTTCGATGGTCAATCCTCCGGCGACATATCCGCAAGGAACCGCTCAGCCGATGCCCAACTCGCAGTACAATGTCGCCCCTTATCAAGGCTCGACTCCGGCCGACCAGCCGCCTGCGTTGAACCCGAATGAAGTCACTCCGCCCAGCTTTAACAATCAAAACACGCGTCGGGTCAGCCCCGAAGGAAATTCGGTTTTGCAACCGACTCCACGTTCGACCATTATCCAGCCGTCGCCGCAACCGGCCGGTTCGCCGTCGAGCCAGCCGAAAGCGAGCGTCCCGAAAACGCCCAGCGTCACGGCCCAGCCATTAGGCCAAAGCTTTACACCGTACGCCCCGTCGTCGTCTCCGGCCGCTCCGTCGACCGCGACTCCTTCCATCACAACGCCTTCCACGACGGCGGCGCCGCGCAGCGTGAATCCGCCGCAGATCAATCCGTTGATCAAGCCGATCCCTGATCGCGACTATTATCCGACGCATGCCGAGCCGCAAACTCAAGCGCCGCAACTGCTCAACCCAAATGACAAATCGGCGATGGCGCCGACGGCTAAGATCGTGCCGATCGCTTGGGACGACGTCGCCAAGCCGGTCGCTCGCGAAGTCAGCTACGAGACCCCAACCGCCTCGATTCCGGCGAAAAAAGGGGGCTGGCATCAAATTGGTCAATAGACGCTCGGCGAAGACGCCGCTTGGACGCAATCAGCAAGCCTGACCTTGGTCAGGCTTTTTTTTTGCGCGGCGGCGGGGTGTTGATTCGTTTGGGCCGGGTCGGATACGCTGACCGACAACGTCGTCGCGTCGCAGGAACCGAAAAGTATGACCAACGAACAAATCGCCAATCGCTTCGAACAACTCGCCGATCTTCTCGAATTCGACGGCGCAAACGCGTTTCGCATCCGCGCTTATCGCAATGCGGCTCGTACGATTCATGACTTGACCGACCCGCTTGCGGCGCTGGTCGAGCAAGGAAGCGACCTGACCAAGCTTGACGGAATCGGCGGCGACCTGGCGAAAAAGATCGTCGCCATGGTCGAAACCGGCAAGCTGACGCAGCTCGACGACTTGCTGAAAAAAATTCCGGCGACCGTTTTGGCGATTTTGCGGATCCCCTGCCTCGGCCCCAAAAAAGCGGCCCTGTTGCACAAAGAGCTGGGGATCAACAATCTCGAGCAACTCACGCTCGCCTGCCAGCAACATCGGGTCAAAGAACTAAAAGGCTTTGGCGCCAAAACCGAAGAGACGATCTTGAAAGGAATCAAAATCGCCGCCGCGGCCGATCAACGCACTTATTGGTCGAAAGCCGATCTGGTCGTCCACGATTTGCTGGCCCACTTGCAAGCTTGCGACAGCTTGCGACGCATCGAGCCGGCAGGCAGCTATCGGCGCGGCAAAGAGACGATCGGCGACATCGACATCTTGACCGTTTCGACCGATCCCGACGAGATCATGAACCGCTTCGGCGAGTTCCCTTTAGTCGAAGAGACGATCGCTCGCGGCGACACGAAAATGTCGGTCCGGCTCGAAACCGGCTTGCAAGTCGACTTGCGCGTCGTCCCCGCCGAATCGTTCGGCGCCGCGCTGCAATATTTTACCGGCTCCAAAGAACATAACGTCCACGTTCGCGGTATCGCCAAACAAAAAGGGCTGAAAGTCAACGAATGGGGCGTCTACCGCGTAGAAGAAGAGGGCGAAGAAACGTACCTGACCGGCGCCGAAGAGGCCGACGTCTACGCGGCGCTCGATCTCCCCTGCTTTCCGCCTGAGACGCGCGAAAACCGAGACGAATTTCGCTGGGCCGAATCGGGCGACTTGCCCGAACTTATCGTCGAAAGCGACTTGCTGGGAGACCTGCACATGCATACGCATGCCAGCGACGGGGTCAATTCGCTTGCCGAAATGGTCGCGGCGGCTCGTCAACGCGGTCTGAAATACGTCGCGATCACCGATCACTCGCAACGCGTTTCGATGGCCAACGGGCTAGACGGCGAACGCCTGCTCGAACAATGGAAAATGATCGACGAGTTCCAAAAGACGATCGACGACGATTTTTTGGTCCTCAAAGGGATCGAATGCGATATCCTCGAACAAGGCGGCATGGATCTGCCCGACGACGTGCTGGCTCAAGCCGACTGGGTCATCGGCAGCGTTCACTACGGACAAAATCAATCGAAACGCCAGATCACCGACCGGATCGTCGGCGCCCTCGAAAATCAGCACGTCTGCATGATCGCCCATCCGACTGGGCGACTGATCAACAACCGGCCCCCGTACGAAGTCGATATGGAAGAAGTCTTTCAGGCCGCGATCGCCAATCGAAAATTCTTAGAGCTGAACGCGGCGCCCAAACGGCTCGATTTGAACGACGTTTACTGCGCCGCCGCCAAGCGACGCGGCATTCCGATCGTGATTAATACCGACGCCCATAAAGTCGAAGGCCTCGCGCAATCGCGCTACGGCATCTTGCAAGCGCGTCGCGGCGGGCTAACCAAAGCGGACGTCGCCAACACGCGCAGTTGGGCCGAGATGCGCAAGCTGCTCGGCCGTTAACCGTCGGTCGATACAATCCGCGCGCCGCTCTTCGACGCCTGCCAGCTTAGGCGAGCGCGGCGCGAAGTTGTTCGACGTACTTCGGACATTCGACGCGCGGGTCTTCGTTTTCTTCGTACTCTAAAACGACGAAACCGCGATAGTCGGCGTCGCGCAAGATTTTCGCCAACCGCTTTAGATCGGCCGGTTTTTTCTTACGGTCAGGGCCCGAGACGACGACTTTTACTTGAACGTTTAACGCGTAAGGCGCCACCCGCGCCAGGTCGCCGTAGATATCGTCGCTATGGAAGTTGCCGGTATCTAAATTGACGCCGAACCAAGGGCTGTCGACCGCTTTGACTAGCTTCAACAATCCGTCGGCCGTTGCGGTCGGGCCGCCATGATTTTCTAATGCGAGAAACACTCCTTGCTTGCCGGCGTAGTCGCAAACCTCTTCCATGCCTTCGACCATCAACCGATGCGACTCTTCCGGCGAAACCCCTTTTTTGACATGCCCGGCGAAAATGCGGATCACCGGCGCCGAGAGAATCGCCGCGTTGTCGATCCAAGTTTTGACGCTGGCGATTTGCTGGTCGCGCTCGGCCCCGGCCGGATGCCCAAAGTCGTTGCCGACCGCCGTTCCAGAGACGCTTAGCCCCAGCAAAAACGCCTGACGTTTCAAGGCTCGCAACTGGTCAGGCGTGACGCCCGGCGGAAAGTAATACGAGGTCAGCTCGGTTCCGTCGAGCTGCATCTTCGCGCAATCGTCGATGAAATCGGCCATCGTCAGCTTGGCGTTCTCGCCCTGCAGCAGCTTGCGATAACTGTAAGCGGCCAGACTCAACTTAAACTTGGGCGAAGTCCGCCCGGCGATCGGATCGGCGGCTTGCGCCGAACGAGACGCTCCCCAACAGGCGGCGGCTGCGCCGGAAGCGGCGATCCATTGGCGACGATTTAGGGCGAAGTCACTCACGAAGCTTTCTCCTGGGTTGGGGGGCGACGAGCGAAACGGATCGGCGCGTTACGCTTGGGCCGGAATCTTTTCGCCGCTTGCACGGGCTGACTCTTCAACCGCAGCCGAATCGCCTTGCGGCGTGATCTCTAGCGGCGTGAAATAAACCAGATTCAGCACCAGCATCATCAAGGCGAATAACCAATTGCCGCTGCCTAAAGCGTACAAGATCCAGATCGGGAAAGAAATCGCGATCATCAACGGACGCAACGGACGAATCCAAATCGCCACCGGATACGTCAACTCGAACAACAAAATCGCGTGCGTCCAAGCGTAAACGATCAACGGATTGGCGCGTAAAAACTTGAAGTCGACCAACGGCGAATCGGGACGAGCCAGCACGTTCCACATCGCAGCCCCGTTCCACCAGGTGTAACTCGCCCCCAGCTTGCTAAGCCCCATCATCACGAAGAACATCGCCACATGCACCTGCATCAAGCGAATCGCGATATTGGCGGCGTAAGTCTTGCCGGTCGCCGGCTTCTCGCCGCGGCGTCGCCAAGCGGCGTCGATCGAGTAATACGCGCCGCAAGGTCCCAAGCAAAGATACAGCATCATCGGGCACAAGATCGGTTCGGTCAAACCGGCCAACACGATCGGCGAGCGCTGCACGTACGACAACACCAAAATGAAAGAGGCGATCGCCGTGATTCGCGAAAACAGTCCGCAAGCCAGCGCCGTCAGGGTGACGATCGTAATCGCATGAATGATCAGCAGATCGGTCGGATCTTGAAAGTAAAAGAGCAACGACCAAACGTTCGAGCCGATCTCCGGGTTGCTGATGCCGTTGATATCGTACACGCGCGACACCGGCAGCACGCCGTCGCCGGCGAACCAAAACGTCAGGTCCGAACTAAAGCTCAACACGTAAGCCAGCGCGACGCAGGCAAGCCCGATGCGCAACAAGCTGAGCGACTTGGCGTCGGTCGCGCGAAACCAAAAATAGCTCCACGCTTCCGTCACGCAGCGCGCCAAGTCGGCGAAATATTCTTGAATGGCGACGATCACGATTGGGTCTCCACGGCGGGCGCGACATGCTCTTGCGACGAACGTTTTAAAACTTGAACCTGGCCGTCGCGATCGACCCAAACGTCCGCTTCGTAAATCTGCTCGAAATAGCTGGGATCATTGGGATCGGCGGCGGCGCCGACGCCCAACTCCATCGGCTGAAACATATGCCGGCGGAGACGAAAGACGCCGCGCGTAGCGCCGCTGTCGCGAAACGCCTGGGCGGAAATCGACTTGGCGAACTGAGCCGGCGGCGCGTCTTCGCCGATCCGGACTTGCAGCGCGATATAGGTGCTCAGCTTTTGCAAGCGCTGCCGAGCCGCCGAGCCGGGCGCAAACTGCTCGTTGATGGTGATCGTTCGGCCGGCGGAATCCCCTTCGGTCAATTCGACCTGCAAAACATGGTCGTCGCTCACCGGCTCGCCGCTATGAACGTAATAAGGCACCCCGGTCACGCTCAGCGCTAACGGCTCGCCCATCGTCGCTTGAACCAAACCGCCGACGCGCTTTTGCAACTCCGACATATAGTCTTCGCCCAGCGGACTGCTCAGCAGGACCCACAGGCCGAATAAATAGGCGATCAACGCAAGCGACAAGATCGATCTGACGTTACTCGATAACGGCTTAGGATCGGGCGCAACAGGCGGGTTTGGCTTCATCAGAGTTAATCTAGGAAGGAATGCGAAGCTTGGTCGTCTTTTAGTCTAATCCAACCATAGCTGCGATAAATTAGGTAGGCGCATAAAAAATCGGGCTCCCGAATCGAGAGCCCGATCTTTGTCTTCGTCGGAGGGAATTGCGAGCATGGCCGTCACAGGGCGACCAGCGGAAGTGCAAATGCCCCAGTCGACAAACGACCGTCGACTAGCGACGGAAGCTGACGGTGTGAACGCGAACCGGCATGCGAATGCTGGCTTCGGCCGGCGGGGCCGGGGGTTCGTCGCTCGGGCTAGCTTCGGCGGGAGCGGCGGGAGCGTCCGGACCGGCACAGGTCGGTTCGGGAGCGCAGCAAGCCGGTTCCGGAGCGCAGCAGGTCGGTTCCGGGGCACAGGCCGGTTCCGGAGCACAGCAGGTCGGTTGAGCCGAGCAGCTCTTCTTGCAGCGATGACCGACCAGACCGCAGCAGCGATCACGTTTGGCAACGCGGCCGCTGCAACGAGTACGGCAACGATGACCGAACAGACCGCAGCAACGATCTTTCTTCACGCCGCAGCAAGCCGGAGCTCCGCTGCAACCATTGCAACCCAAGGCGGCGGTCGCCTCACGCTCACCACCGACCAAGGAAATTCCGACGATCGCGATCATAATCGCGATGCCAAGTCCAAAAATGCGATTCATGTCAGAATCCTCCAAGAAACTCTGTAGTACTTGAAGCGAAAGGGGGGACCTTTACGCCACATCTAAAGCGCCGTACGTCGTGCCCTCTGCGAGAGCATGGATAACGACTGCGGCATCAAACCCTACTGCCTATTCTGCAAACATCCTGTGATAAAGTTTGCCGAATACGCAGACAGCATGCATTACGCAGCATAGGCCGTTAAATTAGCAATTCCGGTCGCGAAGTCAACCAGCCAAGCCGGAATTTAGTAAAATTAAGGCAGCCACGTAAATTTACGAAAATTTGCTGATTAGAGCTGTTGTAACCATAGCACGCGCACAAAAAAAGCCCTCGAAAACGAGGGCTTTTCTCTCTTCTCGCCAAACTTTAACCGTTTGTTCGGCGAATTTTCGGGTTATCCCGTTGGCTTATCGCTGGAAGTACCGGCTCCCTTGGCCTTCACCCGGTTGGGCGGTATGGCTCGCCGGCATCACTTCTTGCCCGCCAAAGCCTGCACGACGCTGAATCTCGCGCTCGGCCAGTTTCTGCGCCTGAAACATCTCTTGCGGGTTCTCAAACGGCAGCACCAGCGGCGGTTCGCCTGCGAACAATTCTGTCGCCATGCCGGCGACGCGCCAGCCACCTGCTTCGCGACGCATGATCCAGACGATCTCGTACGAGACCGCTTTGCCTTCGGCGTCGACGTCGAACCAATCGCTTTCGACATGGGCGCCCCGTTTTTCGGAGGTGATATAGATCGTCTCGCCGACTTGAAACTTCGCACCCACGGCGCCGACCGGATCGATCGCCAGATTATGCTTGCGCGTTTCTTCGCGAGCTTTTTGCGTCAGCAATTTCGAGGTCAACGCTTTGTCGCCGTCGCGAAGCGCGGCCAAAAACGATTCGACCGCCGTTTGCGGGTCGACCGTCGCCAACGCTAATTCGTCTTGGACGACGCTGACTTCGACGTTTTCATCGCTATTTTCCGCAGTCGAATCCGCTTCTTGGCTGCTGCAACCGACAAAGACCAAGGCCGCTATCAGCCACAATGCGGAATAAAAAGCGGAGTATTTCGAAGACATGGGTTCTTTTCCTTCCCTGGAAAAAACGATGCGCCGTACGAAGGTAACTTCGTGATCGCAATCTCGCAAAGCGAACGATGCGAGTCAATGTCAATCTTCGCCGCGGGTGCTAGCCTGCCCCCAAACCCCGATCGAACGCGTCTTGTTCGCGTTGGTAAACGGCCAACGTCGAATCGAACGTTTGGCTCGAGACGCGCCAAACCGGCGCATGATCGGTATAGGCGTTCGCATGGGCGACTAACAAGCGATATAAGAACTTGAACAAGTGACGCGGCACGCGCAGCGATCGCAACGCTTCGAGCAACCGTTGATCCGAGACCGAACTGTCGATCAGATCGCGGAGCGTCGGCGCCGGATCTTTGTCGGCCACCGCCGCCAAGCGAGCGTTGGCGACGTCTTGCAACGCTTCGCTCGACCATTGCAGAGAGGGAATCATGTTCTGCTTATCGAGCCGGGCGCGCTGATAAAATTCTTTCGTCTCGCGGTCGACGAATTGCGTCAGTTCGATCGGCAACAGCAGCTTGAAGCCGATGCCGGTTTGCTTCAAAAATTTATTATCGAGCATCGACCAAAGCAATAATCTCATCAGTTCGGGCGAACCGTTGATCAGATGCGGTTCGTCGACTCGATCGACGATCACCACAATGCCGGTGCAGCCGAGCGAACGCAAAACGCCGAAAAATTTGTCCAACATTTCATAGCGATCGTCGGTTCGGTCGTGCGTCGGCAACGGTTGCGACGAGAGTTCGGGCAAGGTGAAATTCATCAGCAAACGGCTCAGCGAGAAAATCTCGCGGTTGCCGGTTCGCACATGCTTGACGATCCCCCAGGCTTTCCAAGTCGCTCGAAACGCTTTCCAAAGCCAGGGCGTCCAGCCGGCGAGCAAAATCGCCAGATAAACCCACCAAGGAGGCTGCGCGCTTTCGGCGCCGCGCGCGAGCATCGAAATCAGCAGTGCGATCGCGGCGACCGACGTGCCGGCGCCGACGGCGAACTGCCACCATGCCTTCGGATTCCAGAAACGAAGTTTGCGGCGAAGATGTTGCCAGCGCTCTTTAAACGTTTCGGCCGTCGATTGATCGTAGCAAGCGGCCAGCAACAGCAGGTCGCGCGATTGGCTTCGATCGAGCTTGCTCGCTTCAGTCGGATCGATTTTGCATGCCGTCGGCTTCGCATTACGAGACTCCAAAATCTGATCGACCAATTGCGTCGAACCGATCGAGAGAATCGCATCCATGTGATCCCACAGCTTCCACTGCTTCAGCGCTTTTTCGGGATACCGATTGCGCCCGAACATGCGATCGCGAAACCGATCTAGATAAGGGTTAAAGTCGTCGTACTCGATAATATAGACGCGTGCGTCAGGTTGATCGACGTTGTGCTTGGCGACATGTTCGACAATTTGCAGCCGCATCGCGGTTTTGCCGGCGCCTTTTTCGCCGAAGACGATCGAGGTCGACGGATCGCGCGGATCGCCGTACACCTTTTGCCAAGCGGGGTGATACGTGCTGTCGATGCAGCGGTTCTTAAAAACCGTATCGGTTTGCGCGTCTTCTACGGCAAACGGGTTCGAGTGGATGCCGTGATGCTCG
>JBITAD010000454.1:1999-11728 GCA_044439945.1 Blastopirellula sp. JB062 | reverse complement strand
TTTATGTATATTAACGGCCCAACCCAATTACACGGTCCTCAGTCGATCAGCGGTCCTCATCGAGCCGGGGGCGCCACGCAGACGCTCGAACCGACGTCGCGTTTCGACACCGTCGATCAACTCGACATTTCGGCGGAAGCCGAGATGGCGAGCCGCGCTCGCGAAACTTCCGATTTCCGTGCGGACAAAGTCGCCCAAATCAAAGCGCAAATCGCCGACGGCAGCTACTTTAGCGATGACAAGCTCGACATCGCGCTAGAGCGCATGCTCGACGAATTTGGCTAAACCGACGAACTTTCGGCCTCCCCCGGCCTTTTTTTCAGTCAACGTCTCGAAAACCGGCGAAGCTTGGATGGCTCGCCGGTTTTTTCTGTGCGCAAGCCCTTGCCGCCCGTTGCAATTGTGGGGCTCGGCTCTACAATCCTTATTGAGACTGAGTGCGACTCAACCGCACCTAACTATCTGTTTTTAAACGAGATTGACTGTCGCAAGTCAGTCTCAACAAGTCTGCTAGTCCCGCTTTTTTTGTAAATCTGAGATCATCATGTCGGAATCGACCGCCAGCGAATCGTACGCCCTGACCAGCGTAGACGTCGCCTTGCCTCCGATGGAGCGTTTTGAAGAGTACCTTCAAGCCAAAGGAAAACGCATTACCCAACCGCGTCGCATCTTAGTCGAACATGTCTTTAGCAAACATGAGCACTTTGACGCCGACGCGCTGATCGAAGAACTCGCCCAACGCGACGCCGGCCCCAAACGGGTCAGCCGCCCGACCGTTTATCGCACCCTCAACGAACTGGTCGAAGCCGGCTTGCTCCGCAAAATGGATATCGGCGGCCGCGCCGTCTACGAGCATGACTACGGCTACCCCGACCACGACCACTTGTACTGCACCCAGTGCGGATCGTTGTCAGAATTCCATAGCGAAGAGCTCGTCCGTCTCCGCGATTCCGTCGCTCGCGAACAAGGCTTTCGCGTCTCAGGGCACAAATTTATCGTCAACGGCACTTGCCTCGACTGCCAAAGAAAATCGCGCCGTCAAAAACGGAAAGTCGATCTGATCTAGATTCTCGGCATAGCTCGCGCAAGGCGACTCTCATGAAAATTACGATCGTCGGTACCGGCAACGTAGGATCGGCGATCGCGTTCGCCGCCACCATCAATCCGCTGGCGAACGAACTGTTGCTGGTCAATCGAAATCTAGCCAAAGCGCAAGGCGAAGCGATCGACCTGTCGAACGCCAGCGCCATGCAAAATAGCAACATGCGCATTCGGGCAGGCGAGATCGCGGATTCCGCCGCATCCGACATTATCGTCTTCACCGCTTCCGTGCCGTATGGTTCGCCCACCCGCAAACGGACCGAACTGGCCGCTGAAAATTACGACCTCTTGGCTCAGTGGCTGCCGCCGCTGGCCCAGCTCAGCCCAGACGCCATTCTGATCATGGTCAGCAATCCGGTCGACGCGCTCACCTACGCCGCGATCAATCTGTCAGGCTTTCCGCCGCAACGGGTGATCGGTTCCGGCACGTTGCTCGACAGCGTTCGCTATCGAGCGCTGCTTTCGTCAGAGCTAGGCATTCACCCCGACGACATTCGCGCCTATATCCTGGGCGAGCATGGCGATACGCAATTCGCCGCGCATTCGGTCGCCATGACCGGCGGCCAGCGGTTTTATCCGAGCGACATCTCGGAAAAGCTGTTTCAACAAACCGTCAAGATGGGCTACGAAGTCTCTTCGCTCAAAGGGCATACCAATTACGGAATCGCCCTGGCGACGATGACGATCATTGACAGCATCGTCTACGACCTGAATCACACGATGCCGGTCAGCGTGCTGATCGACGGGTTCCTGGGCGTGCAAGACGTCTGCCTTTCGTTGCCGGCGGTGATCGGCCGAAGCGGGGTCACGCGCGTCTTACGCCCTTTGCTGTCGGCGGACGAACAAGCCGCGTTCCAACGATCGGCCGAAGCCGTGGCGGCAAACGTCCGCGCACTACGCCCCAGCGGCGATTAACGGCTTCACCGATTACGCAAGCAAGCGGCCACAATTCGAATCTCTTCGTACGCCACTTCTTCGTTCAGATGCTCGTAAATCGGACGCAGACCGCCGGTTCCGCATTCTTCGATCGCATTTTCGATCCGGCGAGCGATTTGCCCCGTGACCCAAGCGGTCGGATCTTCGAGCTTCTCTTCGCGGATAAACTGCTCAAGATAACCTTGCACGGTCGACTCGGCTCGACCGATCACGTTGGCGACTTCGTTAACCGTTTGCCCCATGGCGAATAAAGCGAAGGCGTCTTTCAGCGCTTTCGATTGATTTTTGGGCGGCTCTCTGCGCGGCGCGGCGATCACTTGCGTATCGATCGCATCCGCCTCTAGTCCATGCTGCCGGCAATAGCTGACGATGTGCTGCGTAAACGTCTCGCCGTAGTCTTGGCACTTTTTATCGCCGACTCCTTTGATCAAGCGAAAGCTTTCTAAGTTCGACGGACGACGACGAGCCATTTCGCGCAGCGAACTGTCGCCGAACACGACGTACGCCGGAATCCCCGCTTCTTCCGCCTTCTCGCGACGCAAAGCCCTCAACGCTTCAAACAGTTGGCGATCGACTCCTTCCCAATCGTCGGCCTTCCGCGAGCGACGGGGACTATCCCCTTTTTCGTCGACGCCGGGCTTGGTCAGCTTCGGCGACGCTTCGCCGCGCAGCAAGACCCGCCCCGACTCGGTCAACTTCAGCACGTTATATTCGCCGGTCTTCGCCAAATATCGCTGGCCGACAAGTTGTTCGATCCACATTCGCACGCTGCGGACGCTTTGATCTTGCAGCAGCGCGTACGTGCTTAACTTGTCGTGCCCAAATTCGAGCACGCGCTTATCGCGCGAACCGCACAGCACTTTGGCGTTATGATCGGCCCCAAAACGTTCGCCGGTGCGCAAAATGCAGGAGAGGATTTTTTGCGCCAAGACGGTCGCGTCTTCGACCAGGTCGACCGTCCCCAAGCAAATATCGCAGGCCCCGCATTCCTCTTCCTCAAGCTCCTGGCCAAAGTAGCTGACCAACATGCGATGGCGGCAATCGGTCCCGATGCAAAAGTGATCCAGCGCGTCGAGCGAACCGAAGGCCGCTTGTTGGGCGGCGTCGGGCAGTTCGCCCAACATCCGCTTCCAAGTCGTCAGATCTCCGCTGGAATACAGCAGCACGCATTCCGCCTCGAGCCCGTCGCGGCCGGCGCGACCGCTTTCCTGCTGATAACTCTCTAGCGACTTCGGCATGCCGGCATGAACGACGTAGCGAACGTTCGATTTGTCGATGCCCATGCCGAAGGCGACCGTCGCCACGATGACGTCGGTTCGCTCTTGGATGAACGCCTCTTGATTCGCTTGACGCTGTTGGTCGCTAAGCCCCGCGTGATACGGCAACGCTCTTACCCCGCCGGCGTTGAGTTGCTCGGCGATCGACTCGACGTCGGCCCGACGAATGCAGTAAACAATGCCCGATTCGTTCGGGTGTCGCGCGATCACCTCTTGGATTTGCGCGAAACGATCGCCCCGCCGCTGCACCCGATAATTCAAGTTCGGACGATCAAACGAACCGACCAACCAAGCGGGATCGGTCAGACCTAACTGCTGAGCAATATCATGGCGAACCCGCTCGGTCGCGGTCGCCGTATAAGCATGCACGCCGACTCCGGCGAACCGCTCTTTGAGCATCTTCATCATTCGATACTCAGGCCGAAAGTCATGCCCCCATTCGCTGATGCAGTGCGATTCGTCGATCGCAAAAAACGAAACGTTCGCGCCTTCTAAAAAGTCGAGCATGCGTTCCGAAAGCAAGCGTTCCGGCGCCAAATACAACAGACGAATCGTACCGCTGCGGATATCGGCCGCCACCTGGCGACGCTCTTCCGGGGTGAGCGTGCTATTTAAGCAGGCCGCGCCAATGCCGCACGCGGTCAGCGCGTCGACCTGATCTTTCATCAGCGAGATCAGCGGAGAAGCGACGACCGCTAACCCCGGCTTGCATAGCGCCGGCACTTGATAACAAAGCGACTTTCCGCCGCCGGTCGGCATGACGACGACCGAATCGCGATCTTCCAAGACCGCTTGCATCGCCTCTTGCTGCAAGGGGCGAAAACCTTCGTAGCCCCAATATTGCCGCATGGTCGAAAGCAATTGATCATCGGTGACCAAAGAAGACGTATCCATACGGCGCCCTGAAAGATTCTCGTAATGTCGCAAGCCCTGCACGCCCCGTCGCACCGATCGCCAACGGCAGGGGAGACGCCGACGAACCTTCGCATCGAAAGGGGTCAGCCTAATCTGCCAGCACAAGTTTGGTCAAACCGCTTGACGATTGCGACAAAATGGACAACCTGCGCCAAATCGGCAAGCCCGCCTTCGCAGCCCTTGCCATGTCCGTTTCGATCGCTCGACGGGCGCCCCGAACGCCCACCCCAGAAAATTTTCAGATTCTTGCATTGACAAAAACTTAGACTTTAATTATTATTAAAACACTAAACCAAGACTCTCCTCCCAGGCATCAACGCTGACGCAAAATCTCTGGGCATGAGGGACAGTGAAGGATTTGATGACTTGCATCGGTCCTACGCAACCAATCCGTTGATCGCGTATCGGCGCCGCTTGCGGTTCGCACTTATTAAGGGAAAATCTAATGAAATCGCTATCAAACAATCGCTGTAACTTGACGTATGCGAACCCTTTAGCGCAATCTAACCGCAGCTTGACGGCACGACGACAGCATGCCATATCGGCAGCACGGCAAGACCACGGGACCGCCGGACTACCGGTGCACGCACATGTCCTGTCCCGCGTCTCCTGGCCGCCTGCCTCAGGTGAGATGGAGCGAAAAAAAGCGGAGCCCGATCAGGCTCGACCTGCCGCTCCGCCCGTCGGATTACGTTCGCAAATTCTCGACTTGGCGGCTCGACCGCCCGGCAAATCGCCCCCCTGCCAATTGAGAGCGTTAGGACAAGTGCGGAATAAGTCGCCGGGTCGCTGACGATTTGAATACCAGCCCGCAAATTGCCCCGGCCAATTTGGCCAAGCATGATGATAGGGACGATACGCGTCGTTGTTGCGCCCATTCCCCCCGCCTAGGAAGCAAGCTGCCATGTTCCGCCTAGTTCTGATGATGTTCACGCTGCTGTTTGCGCCGTCGATTTCGCTTGCCGCGCCTCCGGCGAAGTTTCCGGGCAAGCCGAGCCAATACCAAGGCTTCGATCGATACGATTTTGAAGTCGATGGGAAAAAAGCGACCGTGGTCGTTCCTAAACAGGCCGCACCAGGCAAGCCCTGGCTTTGGCACGGCGAGTTCTTCGGTCACAAAACGGAGCCCGACGTCGCGTTACTGAATCGCGGCTTTCATATCGTCTATTTGCATGTGCCCAATCTGTTAGGTTCGCCGACGGCGGTCGCTCACTGGAACGCGCTGTACCAAGAGCTGACCTCGAAGTACGGCCTGGCGAAAAAGCCGGCCCTGACCGGCCTGAGCCGCGGCGGGCTTTACGCCTATAACTGGGCGGCCGAAAACCCGGAACAAGTCGCCTGCATCTACGGCGACGCACCCGTCTGCGACATCAAAAGCTGGCCCGGCGGCCAAGGGGCAGGGCAGGGGAGCCCCGCCGAGTGGAAACGAGCGATTGAAGTTTACGATTTCGCCGACGAAGCGGCCGCGGCGGCGTATGACCAAAACCCGATCGATAAGCTCGCCCCCTTGGCCAAAGCAGGCGTTCCGCTGCTGCATGTCTACGGCGACGCCGACCAAGTCGTGCCTTGGGAAGAGAACACCGGGATCATTGCGGAACGTTACAAAAAACTGGGAGGCGACATCCAGCTTATCGCCAAACCTGGAGTCGGCCATCATCCGCACGGCCTAGAAGACCCGACGCCGATCGTCGACTTTATCGCCCAACACGCGACCCCGCAGCCGATCTACGAAGCGCAGCCCGCTCAAAAACTGACGCCGCGCGACGGTTTGGGCAATGTGCTAAAAAAACTGAACGCCGGTCAGTCGGTCAAAATCGGCTATCTCGGCGGTTCGATCACCGCAGCGCGGGGATGGCGCGTAAAAACGCTCGATTGGTTTCGTAAGCAGTTTCCCCAAGCGAAAGTGGATGAAATCAACGCCGCAATCGGCGGTACCGGCAGCGACCTGGGAGTCTTTCGGATCGAGCAAGACGTTTTGCGGCATCAGCCAGATTTGCTCTTCGTCGAATTCGCCGTGAACGACGGCGGCGCTTCGCCTGAGCGAATCTGGAAAGCGATGGAAGGGATCGTCCGTCAAACCTGGGCCGCCAATCCGCAAACCGACATTTGCTTCGTCTACACCTACCGGACCGGCCACGAAGAAGACATTCGGAAAGGACGATTGCCTCGCGCCGCTTCGGCCATGGAAATGTTGGCCAAGCACTATGCGATTCCGTCGATCGACTTCAATCTCGACGTCGTCAAAAGAGAAGGGGAGGAGACCCTCGTTTTTAAATCGGCCGAAAAAACGCCCGAAGGAATCTTGCGTTTTTCCGGCGACGGCGTGCACCCGCTTGACGCCGGTCACGAGCTTTACGCCGCCGATGTCGCCGCCGCAATCGAGCGTATGAAAGACCTGCCGCCGGTCGACCACTCGCCTAAACTGGCCGTCCCGTTTGTGAACGATCACTGGCAAGCGGCCAAGATGGTTGCGTTGCAACCGTCGATGCTGTCAGGCGATTGGAAAGCTTTGACCGACGACGACCAGTTGCAAAAACGGTTTGGCAAACGACTTGGCCAAATTTGGGAAGCGACCGAGCCGGGCAGCGAATTGACCTTCAAGTTTCGCGGCTCGATGGCGAAAATTTATGATCTCGTCGGGCCGGACGGGGGCCAAGTCAGCATAACCGTCGACGGCCAGACGCGTGAAAAAATGATCCCCCGATTCGACAGCTACTGCACCTATCACCGCATCGCGACGCTCGGGGTAGCCGGCGGGCTCGATCCGCAAGCGGTTCATACGGTAACGATCCGGCTCGACGCCGAACAACCCGACCGTACGCCGGTCGCCTTTCGCCTGAAAGACCCCGAAAGCGAATTAAAATCGGCGAAGTATCAAGGCACGAAGCTTTGGTTCGGCAAAATTCAGTTGCTCGGCGAACTCGTTACGGAGTAAGCCGATAGGACGTTGCGGCAAGCCGATTTCCCTTGTTTTCCGGGGGCTGCGCGACACCTGGTCGCCGAGCGTCAGCCGTCGGCAGGATTGAAATATCAATGAAAAACCCGCTATAATGCGGGTTTGTCTCGACCGCACGTGCCGCGATAGAGACGCTTTCGCTGAACCGTCACAGGAGTTCATGGTGTACGAGAACATTGCAATCGTCGGGGCCACCGGGGCCGTAGGCAGTATCATTCGCCAACTATTGGAAGAACGCAACTTTCCCTACAAGACGATCACGTTTCTCGCATCCAAACGCTCGGCAGGCACGAAGCTGACGTTCCGCGGCGAAGAGCACACCGTCGTCGAGATGACCCCTGACGCGTTTAACGGCCTTGATCTGGTGATCGGCAGCACGCCGGACGAAACGGCGAAAGAGTTCGCGCCTTGGGCGATCGAGCGCGGAGCCGTGGTGATCGACGAAAGCGGCTATTGGCGGATGGACCCGACCGTGCCGTTGGTCGTGCCCGAAGTCAATCCGGAAGCGATCAAAGATCATAAGGGGCTGATCGCCAGCCCCAATTGCTCGACCACGCAAATGGTGGTCGCCATGCAACCGCTGCATGCCGCCGCAAAAATTCGCCGGGTTATCGTTTCGACTTATCAAGCGACCAGCGGAGCAGGGGTCGCCGGCCAGACCGAACTGGTCGAAAGCTCACGCGCTTCGCTCGCCGATCAGGCGTATGACCGCCAAGCCTTCGCGCATCCGATCGCCTTCAACTTGATTCCGCAAATCGGCGGCCCCAAGCACGAGGGCTACACTTCGGAAGAAATGAAGATGGTCCACGAAACGCGCAAGATCTTCGGCGACGATTCGATCATGGTTTGCCCGACTTGCGTCCGCGTGCCGGTGACCAATTGTCATAGCGAAAGCGTGCTGGTCGAAACCGAGAGCCCGCTGTCGGCCGAAGAAGCGACGCAATTGTTCCGCGATTTTCCGGGCATTACGGTAATCGACGATTTGGCCAACGCCGACTACCCGATGCCGCTTCAATGCAGCGGTCGCGACGACGTCTACGTCGGCCGGATCCGCAAAGATCTGTCGTGCGAAAACGGCATCGCTTTTTGGTGCGTCAGCGACAACCTGCGAAAAGGGGCGGCGACCAACGCCGTGCAGATCGCCGAGTTGCTCGTTCGCGAGGCCGCCGTCGCCTAAGCGCGATCCGCAAAAAATTTCGCGTCGGCTGCGGGCACGCGCCTGCCCGCGGCCGTTACGCGTTTGCTTATCCATATCGATCCACCGGCCAGAGTTGCTGAAGTGTTGCGAGACCGCGCGTGACTGAGCCTATTGAGCGAACGCTTCAACTGATCGTATCGTACGACGGAACCAACTACGCCGGTTGGCAAATTCAAAACGATCAACCGACGATTCAAGAGGCGATCGAAACGGCGCTGCAAGCGATTACCGGCGAAAAGATTCGGGTTACCGGCAGCGGACGGACCGACTCGGGCGTGCATGCGATCGGCCAAGTCGTCAGCTTTCGAACGCAATCTCAACTCTCTCCCGACGTTTTCCGTCGCGCGCTGAACTCGCAGCTGCCGCCTGATATTGTGGTGCGAGACGCCCGCCGAGCGATCGCCGAATTCAACGCGATCAATTGCGCCGTCAAAAAACGCTACCGATATTTATTGCAGGAAGGGCGGATTAACGACGTCTTTTCGCGACAATACGCAGGGTTCGTAAAAAAGCGACTTGACTTCGCGGCGATGCGAACAGGGGCCCAATACTTGATCGGCGAGCATGATTTCGCCAGCTTTGAAGCGGCGGGTTCCGAGCGACTTTCGTCGGTTCGTCATGTTTACGACCTGCAAGTGCTTCGCAGCGAGCGCCACGAATTTGACAAGATCGCGATCGAAGTCGAAGCGAACGGATTTCTCTACAACATGGTGCGAATTATCGTCGGCTCGCTGGTCGAAGTCGGCAAGGGGAAGCGCCCGCCTGAGTGGATCGGCCAAGTGCTGGCCGCCAAAGATCGAACGATCGGCGGCATGACGGCGCCGGCGCACGGATTATACTTGTTGCACGTCGACTATCCCGATCATTGCTGGCTCGATTGATGGAAGAAAGTTTCTGATGCGCATCGCACATGTCATTACTCGCATGATTGTCGGCGGCGCGCAAGAGAATACGCTTTACAACTGCCAAGACTTGATCCGCGACTTCGACGACGAAGTGCTGCTGATCACCGGGCCTTCGCCTGGGCGGGAAGGAAGCTTGCTTGATCGCAGCGATCATCAAGTTCCCGTCGCGCTGGCTCCTCATTTGATGCGCAACATTTCTCCCTGGAACGATCTCCGCGGGTATTACGAGATCCAAGCGATCTTACGCGATTTTCGCCCCGACATCGTTCATACCCATAGCGCCAAAGCAGGCATGCTGGGCCGGATGGCTGCGCGATCGATCGGGACCCCCGGGGTGATTCATACGGTGCACGGCGCCCCGTTTCATCCGTATCAATCCGCCGCGGCGCGTCGATTTTTTATCGCCTGCGAACGCTTTGCCGCAAGTCGCTGCGATCAGAT
>JBITAD010000454.1:0-1989 GCA_044439945.1 Blastopirellula sp. JB062 | reverse complement strand
TACACTTGGCTCCACGGGAACCTTGCAGCTCGACCTGACAGGCTCGGGCATCGACAGCCTCGACATCACCGGCACCGCCACGCTGACGGGCGAGATCGCCGTAGGCCTGGAAGATGGTTTCACCCCGGCCGACGGCACCCAATACACCATACTGTCGGCGGCGGGTGGGATTGCCACGGCACTAGGTAGCCTCGACTTCGGCACCGGCTTGCCCAGTGGTTTCACTGCTTCGTACAACGACGCGATGACCGACCTCATGGTAGAAGCCCAAGTTGCGCCGCGAGAAAAATTTACTACGATCTATAGCGGCATGGAGGTCGAACCGTTTCTCGAATCGGGGAAATGGCGCGACGAAATGCGCGCTCGCCTCGGCTATCAGCCGCATCATGTGGTGGTGGGCAAGATCGCGCGCTTGTTTCATTTAAAAGGGCACGAGTACGTCTTAGCCGCCGCTCAAAAAGTGATTGACGCCGTCCCCAACGTTCGCTTTCTGTGGATCGGCGACGGCATGCTTCATGACTCCTATGTCGAACAGATCGAAGCGGCCGGGCTAAGCGACTATTTTCAACTTGTCGGGCTGGTTCCTCCTAGCGATATTCCGCGATACGCCGGAGCGATCGACATCTTGGCCCATACGAGCTTGCGCGAAGGACTGGCCCGCGCGCTGCCGCAAGCGCTGCTTGCCGGCAAACCGGCCGTCAGCTTCGACGTTGACGGCGCCCGCGAGGTGGTCGTCACCGGAGAAACCGGCGAGTTGGTTCCTCCCAAAGATGTCGCCGCGCTCACCGCTTCGCTGATTCATCTGGCCAGCGACGCCCCATTACGACATCGACTCGGCGAAACGGGGCGAAGCCGAACGTCGCAAGTCTTTCCGCATCGGCACATGACCGCCGAGATTCGTAAGACCTATCTAAAAACGCTGGCGAAAAAGTCGTAACGCATTATTTCTTAACGACTTGCTTAGTTTGACGCGTAAAAGTCAGGCCCTAGCTCGCTCTTTTGAAATTATAACGATTAGGTTAGAATTGACGGACTTTTCGTGCGAATCGCCCTCGGTGCGTTTCGTTCCCGGTTCATAGATTCGAGGCGCCGTCGGCGCAGGTGACTGCGAGTGGCTACAGCAGGTCGTAACTACATCGGTTCTTATCGCTTGGTGCGAATGCTTCGCGCCAGCCAGTCTTGCCAGGTGTGGGAAGCGATCAACGACCTTGATCGCCGCCGGGTCGCCCTGAAGGCGCTGCACGATAAATTCTGCAAAGACAAAGACCAAATCAACGCGCTCAAGCATGAATACGAAGTCGCGCATAACTTCGATCATCCGCTAGTGATTCATGTCTACGAGTTCAACATCCATCGCGAGATCCCCTATCTGACGATGGAATGCGGCATCTCGCGAAACATGAAGATGGCCCTGCGAGAAGATGGCGACGAACTCGCTTATTGGACTCCGAAGATCATCGAAGAGGCGGCGCAAGGACTTGGCTACGTCCACGAACAAGGCTGGATCCACCGCGACGTAAAGCCCGACAACTTTTTGCTCGACTACGAAGGCAACATCAAGCTGATCGATTTTTCGATCGCCGAGAAAAAGCGATCGGGACTCTCGAAATGGTTCGGCTCCTCCAAAGTGCAAGGCACGCGCAGCTACATGTCGCCCGAACAAATCAAAGGCGAATCGCTCGACGGCCGCTCAGATTTATACGGACTTGGCTGCACAATTTTTGAACTGATCAGCGGCAAGCTGCCGTACACTGCGACCAGCGCCGATCATCTGTTAGACAAACACTTGCGCGGCCCAATCCCTTCGCTGCAAGCCGCCAACCCCAACGTCACCAACGAATTCGCCTCGCTGGTGGCTCGCATGATGGCCAAGAAAAAAGAAGATCGGCCAGACGACATGCCGACGTTGCTGCGACTTTTCGGCCAAACCAAGATCTACAAAATACCGCCGAAGAAACCGCCCTCTTTGGCCGAACGTGAAAAGAAAGC
>JBITAD010000453.1:0-3970 GCA_044439945.1 Blastopirellula sp. JB062 | reverse complement strand
CAGAAAAATCCAGACCAAATCGACAAAATGCCAATACAGTCCTGCGCTCTCGATAAAGTTCGCCTTCGCCGCACCCAAAGTCGCCGGCAAAGCGATCGCAAACACGATCAGCCCGACGATCACGTGAATCGCATGAAAGCCGGTCAGCAAAAAGTAAGTGCTGGCCCACATGTTGCCGCTGGGAATCACAAACGGCAAGTCGAGCCAGTCATACTGATGGTTGATCCCATGTCGCAAGACCGCGCCGTCATCGGCGGTCAACCAATCGATCGTCTCAATTCTGGTTTTGGCCAGCGCAATCTCTTGCGGATCTTTCTCTTCGGCTTGCTCCAGCGCGGTTAACTTGACCGTCAGCCCCTCTTTTTCTTCTAACAATCGGGTTAACTCGTTGTGATCCTCATGCGGATGCTGAATCGTATAAGCGATGCTGTCGATCATCGCTTGCGCTTCGACCGGATTCGATATTTGCGTCGCCTGACGCGTGTTCCAATTCACCAAGCCGTTGCGCAACAGTTCCAGAGTTTTACGACGCTCTTGCGCTACGGGATCTTCGCTGTCGATCGGATATTTTTTCGCTTCGTCTTCCAGGGCCACTTTAACCGCCGACGCGTAGTAAACGTCGGGCTTGTCATAGAGCAACCCGTGAGGTTGCGCCGGATAAATGCCGTGGGCGAATTTCTCTTTGTACTCGTACGCTTTCACCCCCAAAAACGCGAGCCCTAGCACGAAGGTGACGACCATCCAAATTTTGGCCATCTTGGCGCGATTCGACTTCGCCGCTTCAAGCGAGAGGACGACCGACAAGCTTGAGCATATCAACACGAACGTGTTAAACGCGCCGATCGGTTCGCTCAGATGCACGTCATGCGGAGTCGGCCAAGTCGGCGCTCCAAACCGCAATACGATATAGGCGCCGATCAAGCCGGCGAAAAACATGATTTCGGTCGATAGAAACAGCCACAAGCAAAGCTTGCCGTTCGGAATCGGCAGCGCCGGCTGATATTCCAAATGAATATGACCATGCTCGTGTTGATCGTCGTGATGTTCCGACATGGGTCCGCTCTGCCAACAGGTCACAAAATGGGGAATGCCAATAACACGCCGAGCATCGCCGGCAAATAGACGAGCGAAGCCCAAAGCAAGTGCCGAGCGCTACGATCATCGCGAAGCGCCGAAAAGCGAATCGCCAGCAACAATTGCCCGACGCCCAGCGCCAAAGCGGCGGCAATGCACCAAGGCGCGCCGTCAAGCGGAGCGTTCAAAAACGGCACGACGCTTACCAGCGTTAAAGCCAACGCGGCGCCAATCGCCTGACGTCCAGCACGCGCCCCCGTCGGATCGACCACCGGCAACATCCGCATGCCCGCCTGGGCGTAATCTTTGCGATAGATCCAGGCGATCGCCATGAAGTGAGGAAACTGCCAAAAGAACAAAATTGCGAACAATGCGGCCGCACGCAAGTCAAACGGCGTTCCCATCGCGGCCCACCCCATCAACAGCGGCAAAGCGCCGGCGACCGCGCCGACCGCCGTGTTCCAGGGACTGGTCCGTTTCATGGGGGTATAGACGACGACGTACAACAGCCAGGTCGCCGCCCCCAACGCGGCGACTTGCCAACCGACCGTCGCCAAGAGATAAGCGACGCCGACCGAACCGAGAATCGCACCGAACATGGCCGCCGATTGGGCCGAAATTCGTCCGGCCGGCAAGGGGCGTTCGCGAGTTCGCTTCATCAACAAGTCGCTGCGACGTTCGAGCCATTGATTCCAAACGCAACTGCTGCCGGCCACCAGCGCCGTGCCGAAGACCGCATGAAACAAGTTCAACAAGTCAGGCTGGCCCCAAGTTGCGACGCAACCGCTGACCGCGACCGCCGCCAGCAACATGACGGCGATTTTCGGTTTCGTTAGTTCGACGTAATCGGCGGCGATCGCCAACCGACTGACCGGTCTCTCTTCAAAGGTAATGGGAGTCGTGCTCATATTGTGACTCCCTGAAGCGTGCCTTTATCCGCAACCTGCGAAACAAGCGAAGCTGGAGAAGCCGAATAATAACGGAAACTGTAAATCGCGATGGCGACCGTCACGCCGACGATCAACGAGCCTGTCGCGACATGCGCCGTTACGACGCCCGCCTGGGCGACGCTTTCGGCATGTATCACAAATTGCGAACCCCAAGCATGCCCCGGCAAAAACGTAGGCCATCCATACTTGAACGTCCAAGCGGCAATCCCCAAACCGATCTGCACCAAGACGATCGCCGCCCCGACCAAAGACCACCATCGCACGGCCGTCGCTTGAGGATGATTGCGCCAAGCGGTCGTCGTCAGCGCGATCACATGGCCGGCGACCAAAAACGCGAACAGGACATGAAATATTACCGCCACCCGAAAATCGCCATGGTTTCCGCCGACCGGCACATGCCGCAAAAAAGAGCCGATCAACAATTGAACGTACGCTAACGCTGCGGTCATGACGGCCAGCGTTTGCAAGCGTCCGCTTCGCGCTTCGGCGATTGTCCGAATCGATTCCCAACGACGCGAAGTAAACACGGCCAACGCGACGGTCAAACCGAAAAACGCCGGTCCGAAACAGCCGTGCACCCGAGCCAACAGCACCTCGTCTTGGATGACTCGCGCGCCTCCCAAGACGCCCTGCGCGATCACGGCGATTAACGCCGCAATCGACAAAACCGTCAACCAACGTCGCTTATCGAAAATCGCAATCGTCACGACCAACGCGATCGACACCATGCCGACCACCGAGCCTAACAGGCGATGCCCATGCTCGACGAACAAATCGAACGGCCCGGCGATCCACTCAGACATGGGATACAGAAACAAGTTATAGCCGTAGGTGTTCGGCCAGTCGGGGACCGCCATGCCTGCCTTGTTGGTCGTTACCAGACCGCCAACCCAAATCAGCGGGAAGGTCGTGCCAACCAAGAGCAAGGCCACCCGGTGGGGCCAAGCGGATCGAATTGTCGGTTGCGGATCAGTCACAATCAATGGAGCCGTTACGCTTGGTTGTCGCTCGCTGGTTTCGGCGGCGTCGTCTGCGGATAGTAGTCTTCTTCGGTCTCTGGCGAACCGTACTCGTACGGGCCGCGGTAGACAATCGGTTGAAAATCAAAGTTGCCGTGCCCCGGCGGACTTGGAGCTTGCCACTCCAGCCCGTTCGCATGCCAAGGATTGCGGCCCGCTTTCGGTCCCCAGAAGATGCTATAGAAGAAATTGACGGCGAAAATAATCTGCACCGCGACCATGCAGATCGCACAAACCGTCATAAATTGATTCATTGTCAGCAAATGACTGAAAGTCGGATAGTGATACGGGTCGGCCAATCGTCGCGGAAAACCGCCTGCGCCCAATATGTGCATCGTGAAAAACGTGCCGTTCAAAAAGATGAACGTCAACGCAAAGTGAATCTTGCCGGCCGTTTCGTTCATCATACGGCCGAACATCTTCGGGAACCAGAAATAGATCGAGCCGAATACGGCCATCGCCGTTCCGGCGAATAGCACGTAATGGAAGTGGGCCACGATAAAATACGTATCGTGAATCACGATATCGACCGGGGTCGCTGCCATGAAGATGCCCGAGAGACCGCCGATCACGAACATGGATACGAAACTGAGCGCGAACAACATCGGCGTGGTGAACTGAACCTTGCCGCCGTAGACCGTTCCCAGCCAATTAAACGTTTTGACGGCGCTGGGCAGCGCGATCATCATCGTCGCTACCATAAAGGTCATGCCTAACCCAGGATTCATCCCCGACACGAACATGTGGTGCCCCCAAACGATGAACCCAAGCCCGGCGATCCCGCAAATCGAATAGACCATCGGCTTGTAGCCGAAAATCGGCTTGCGAGCGAAACAGGCCAAAATGTCAGAGACCATGCCCATCGCCGGCAAGATCATGATGTAAACCGCCGGGTGCGAATAAAACCAGAACAAGTGCTGCCATAGA
>JBITAD010000452.1:0-7746 GCA_044439945.1 Blastopirellula sp. JB062 | reverse complement strand
TGCGGCCATCGGCGAATTATTGACCGATAACGCTTCCGGCAAGAAAAAACCGGTGCCTAGCAAGCGATCGGCCAACATCATAAAACCGGCGGCCGTCAGCACCGGCAACGCGAACGCTTGTAACAACGCCGTAATGAACATCGCCCAGATCGTCAGCGGCAGACGAAACATCGTCATCCCCGGCGCGCGCATCTGAATGATCGTGGTCATATAGTTAACCGAGCCCAGCATCGAACTGATGCCGACCGTCGTTACCCCCAACAGCCACATCGTTTGAGCGGCGCCGCTGCCCGGCGCGGCGGTCGTCATGGCCGAAAGCGGAGGATAGCTGGTCCAGCCGGCGGCGGCGCCATATCCGTCGCAAAAGAACGCGCCTCCGAAAAAGAAAAACGCCGGCCACATGAACCAGTAGCTCAACATATTTAACGTCGGAAACGCCATATCGTCGGCGCCGATCATCAACGGAATCAAATAGTTGCCGAACGCGCCCGCCAAGATCGGGATGATCACCAAAAAGATCATCACCGTCGCGTGCATCGTCACCAAGACGGTATAGAACTCGGGAGAGATTTGCCCCCCCTGTTCCGGAAACAGCATGCCGCCGATCACCGGCATGTCGGACCATGGCCACGCCAATTGCCAACGAATGCCCAGCGCTAACAACCCGCCGACGACGAACCAAATCAGCGTCGAAAACAGGAATTGAATGCCGATGACCTTGTGGTCTTTCGAGAATACGTACGTCGACAGGAAATGGCCGACGGTCATTTCGTCAGCGACGGCCTGCGTATGCGAATCGATCGTCGTCGTGCTCATCGCTTATTCTTCATCCTCGGGCAGGGTGAACTCCGAAGTTTCCTGCTCGGCGTAAGCCGCCGAATACCAGCGGTCAAATTCGGCCGCGCTGTCGACCGTGATTCGTCCCCGCATCTTGTAATGTCCCCAACCGCAAAGTTCGGCGCAAACGATATCGCTCGATCCTTCGCGAACCGGATGGAACCAGACGTATTGCCGCATGCCCGGCACGACGTCTTGCTTCACCCGCATGTTCGGCAAAAAGAAACTGTGCAAGACGTCTTCGCTTTCGATCTCCAGCACAATCTCTTCGTCAATCGGAACGTGCAAGTCATTTAATACGTGCAAATCGTCCGGCGTATCGAGTCGGCCGTCTTCGCCCGGGTATTGAATTCGCCATTCAAACTGACGCCCGGTCACCCGCGCTAGCGGCGGCTTAATCTCGCCGCCGGGCAACGTCGGCCGCCGCATCCGGGCTCCGGCCCAAGCGTCCATCTGATAGATCGCGATAAACAGCAGCACGACCGCCGGCAAGATCGACCAAATCACTTCCAGCGCATGACTGCCGTGCGAAAACACGATCGGGTCGGTATTGGTCGCGGCGTCATATCGCCACATGAACCAAAACAACACGACGCCGGTACCGATGAACACGACCCCGGTCAAATACAAAATGACGTAAAACAAATGGTCTTTCACGTGATCGCTGACCGACAGCTCCGGAAACCAATGCCCAGCCGGCAATGAGTAGAAGCCGCCGCTCATCGGCCACCAATCATTCATTGCGGCCACGAAGGTCCAGACCCCGAAAATCGGGACGGTCAAAAACAGGACGCTCCAAACTCTACCCACGTCGTCTCTCCCTCGAACGTCGGCCGTAGCCGACGATGGCCGAGCTGCTAATTCCGCACGCGAACGTTTTCCGGCTGATGCGGCTCGTTTTCGCTTAAAGCATCGTAAGGCAATCCGTATCGCACGAAGTCGACCAGGTGCCAGATTTCTTCATCCGTAACGATCGGCGGCGCCGCCGGCATCTTCGAGCCTTCAATTCCGTTACGAATTCGCCAAAAAATATCGATCGGACGCCGTCCGCCCCGGAAGACGCCTTGCCGCAAATTGCGCGGTCGCAACTTGCGCGGCTCCAAAGCGCCCAATTCCAAATAACCTTCTAACGTGCTCGGATCGTTCGGATCGTAATAGAACCGAGTCCAATCGTCGTAAAAGTCGGCTTCCGCCGTTTGGCCGTCGCCCAGCGCCGATTCGCCGTGGCAGCCGGCGCAACCGGTCTTCGCCGAGAAAAAGAGTTCGCGCCCTTTCGCGATCGAATCTTTCATTTCCATTTTCGGCTTTGCGTCAATGATCGTCACTTCTTCTTCAGCGGCGATCCAGCCGTCGACGATCGGGCCGATCACCTCGTCGACCAAATTCTCGCGCGATTCGAAGTACTTGACTTCTTCCAAGAACTCTTGCTTCTCTTCTTCAATCTCTTCGGCGGACAAGCTTTCGACGTATTCCTGCTCTTCAGCGTTTCTCTCGCCTTCCGGCTTCATTACCGCCGGGTACAAGTCGCCGAATTCGGCTTCGATCAAAAAGAGTTCGGTCTGACCCCGGATCGCCAAATACTTGACGTAGTGCGTCAGCGCTTCCACTTCGTCGCTATCAAGCAATTTAAAGCTGGGCATCGCCGTGCCGGCGGCGCCGTCTTCAATGATTCGCTTCAGATCTTCGTGCGTCGGGCGCTGGCCGGACGCGGTCGATTTAAACTTGAACTTGCCCGGACGATAATCACGCGGGTAAGGATTCAAAAACGCCGCCGTCGGTCCTGCTCCGTCGCCGTTAATCCCGTGACAGTGCACGCAATGCTGACGATAAAGACCGCGCTGTTTGCCGTTTTCGTCGCTGCCGTAGGGGCCGGCAGCCATCTTGATCTTTTCCAGATCCAGCACGTCTTCGATCCCCGGTACCGGCGGCAACGCCGGGTTATCAGGCGTACCGAACGACGCTTCCAAGATCTCGGCGATCGGCTGCAACTGATACTGATCCGAAAACTTCGCGCCGTCGTTATCAAGTTCGCGCTTATGGACCGCGACCAAGTTCAACTCAAATTGCGCCGCGGGAGAAAAGCAGCCTGCGGTTGCGATCGCGACGATCGCCAGCAGCGTCAAACGCGCCCCGCGGCGAAGATCCAATTGGCGATAAACTGCGTTCATGCTGGTATTTTCTTGTCGCATCATAACGTCTTGCGAAACGCAAATTCTTAAACCGGGCGAGCGGTTAAAACTCGGAGGCGTCGACCACGATCGCCAGTTCGTTTTTCGACTCGTCCGCCGGGTCAAGCGTCAACGTAAACTCTCCTTTACGCCACGACGCAGGCTGACCGTTAACCGTGGCCGGCGAAACGCCGCTCGGCTGCGTTTCGTGCCAAACTCGCACTTGAATCGGCGCTCCCGCAGGCACGTTTGCGATCTCGAACGTGCCGTCGGCCCCCGAGATCGCATAGTACGCGTCGTTACGAATCAAAATGTAAGCTTTCATCCAAGGGTGAATGCTGCATGTCACCTCAAACGGCTCTTTTTCGCCCGTTGTGGGCTGATACGTCGTCGAGGCTCCGCCCGGCACGTTGACGTTCGACGCCGTATTGCGGCGCGGTTCCATCTTCGTGTTATGGGCGATCGGATCGCTGTTGAGTATCTCTAACGTTTGCGTCGCTTGCATGCCGAAGACATGGTCGACGAAGAGACACGCTTTCTGGTCGAACTTCACTTTCTCGGTCGAACCTAGTGCATCGGGATGAACCCAATCGGCAGGCGTTTCGATCATCACGACCATGTTTTTGATCCCTTGCGATTGGGGATCGACCACCACTTGCGGCGCATGCAACGAAACGTTGTTCGGATTGCAAACCGCCGTATCCTTCGTCACGCTCAGCGCCGGGTTGGGCGGCGGCGTTCCCTGGATCTTGAACTGTCCCCGTAACGTCGCGAACTGGGTCGGCTTTTCGACGACCGGTTCGCTCGATTCGGGCTGCGGCGTTTCGTCGCCGCGAAGCGCTTCGCGAATGGCCAACACGCGCCCCGGCCGGGGAACCACTTGGCGCGTTTCTTGCGAATCGCAACCGCTTGAAATCCAAGCGGTTATCAAGACGATCAATAGCGGGGGAAATCGCTTCATCACGCAACCTTTGATTCGGCTGGCGATGACGACCGAACGGCGGTACGCACCTCGTTCGGCCCCCTCGCCTATAGCCTATTTTTTCAAATCGGCAGCTTCGACGGTGATCACGCCCAAGTCGGTCGTTTTTCCGTCTTCCACTTTCACTTCGTATTCGCCTTTGCGGTCTCGCTCGGACTTGCCGTTCATCTTAATTTTCGACAAGTAACCGCCGCTGGTGTGCCAGAACTGGAAGTTCCATTCGCCAGCCGGCACGTTTTCGATCGTGAAAGAACCGTCTTCTTCCGAAACCGCAACGTACGGCGCTTCTTTCACGACGATATAGCCGGTCATCCAAGGATGGATCGCACACGCGGCGACCATCGGCACGCGTTCCTCCGATGGGAACTGATGCACGAACGAACCGCCGGCCGGTACCAACGTGTTGAACGGATTGTTGGCGAAACCGTCCACTTTAAAGTTGTGCGCGACCGGATCCGAGTTTTTAAACTCCACTTTTTGCGACGGACGTACCGTCACCACGTGCGGCACGTAAGCGCAGGCCAGGTTGTCGACCACAATCGTATCTTCAGCCGTCTTTTCGTAGCTCGGATGAACCGGCGGCTGCGGATCGCGGCGCCCCAGCGACAACCAAACGCAGACGTTCTTCAAACCGCCGTCCGGACCGACCAACAACGACTCGTCGAACAGCTTTTTCTTGGAACAAACCGCTTTGTCTTTCGTAATCAACAACTCTTCCGGTTCCGGCACTTTCCCGTCAACGACGAATTTGCCGGTAATCGTTCCCCAACCTTCGGCCATGACGAAGCTGGTTGCGCAAACGGCCAGCAGTAGAGCGGAGCTGAAATGTAGCAATTTCATGGTGGGCATCTCCTTCAATTTCTGTCGATTCCATGCACGCAGGCGTAACGCCCGATGCCAAAGCTTTTCATTATAAGCAATTCGAGCGGTCTCGCCCATGCATTTCGCCGCACCCTTTTGGGGGAGGCCGAAACTAGGCTTACTCCGCCCCATTGACGGCAGCGGCGTCAGACGCTTCAGCCGGCGGCGGCGCCGCTTTCACCAAAGGGGCGACTTGACTATGCGCTTTGGCAAACTCGTCGTAGTTCATTAATAAATCGGTCACCGCATCGATCTGCTCGAAACTTGTGCCGTGATACAAATCTTGCGCGATCCCGCCGTAATTCGGCGGTTCCGGTGCGTAAGGAATGTTCACCGGCATCGCCGTATACGGCAAAATTGATGACGGTTGCGAGATCCAATTTCGGACATATTGAGGTCGCAAACGTGAATACACCTGGGTCAAATCGGGCGCCAACGCCGTCGCCGAGCCAGCCGGAACGAAATCGCCCACAATATGGCATTTCACGCAAAAATTGCTATCGACAATGATGCCCATCGCGTCGGCAAGCCGGTCTTGCGACGGCAAACCCTCTTTTTGCAAGACTTGATCGTATTTCGCTTGCGCCGCACGCAGATGATCGGCACGGCGACGCGGATCAAAGGCGTACGGAAATTGGGCGTCATCCCGCGCGGCGAAATAATTCGCCAATTTGCCCGCTTCGTCCGAGGTCATATTGAACTTCGGCATTCGTAACACGACCGCCGGCCGAATCGGATAAGGATCGAGCAAAAAGTCATGCATCCAGCCGACCTGGGCCTTGGTCCCTTGTCCCACAAGCGGCGGCGGCAGCCAGGCCCAAGCTTCGCTACCTTTCGCATTCGGGTTCGATTGCCGCTCGATCTCCAAGACGCGCGGCAACAACAGCTTGGTCAAATCGCCCCCATCGGTCGGATAACGATGGCGAATAAAGTCAGCCGGAATATCAGTTCGTAGCAGCCCGACCGGATAGACGTTGCCGTCAAGCAAAGCCGGTTCCCACAATTGGAAACGATAACTCAGCTTGGCTGGGTCGTAGTCAAAATCGGCCTCGACGTCGTATCCCTCGTCATCCACCACCACCGGCAAACCGTCTCGATCGCCGATCGCCGGCATTCCCACGATCGTCGCATGCAAATTTCCGGCCGCGTCGACCGCTCGCTGCGAAAGATCGATCTCGGCCTGAGCAAAATGAGGCTCAACGTACGGGTAAGTCGGCGCCGCAGCTTGCGGATCAAAAAAGCCGGGCTGAAACGCCAGCTCCCATTTTTCCATGCTGACGATGTGGCACCCTTTGCAGTTATATTTTTCCAAGACGACTCGACCTTCGTCGATCGCCTTCTTGCGCGGCGACGGCGTATAAACGTATTGCGGCGCCGGCGGCTGAGCGACCAACCCCAGCACGAACGTAATAATCGCCTCCCGCTGCTGATCGCTCTCGAAGGGGAACTGCGGCATCCGTAGACGATCGTTGTACTTCTTGTTCTCCGTTTTCTTATAGTCGTAGCTCCGCGGCTCGCGCAGTTTTTGCTCGATAAAGCCAATTCGACTATGCGCCCCGATTTGCTGCAGATAATAGTCCGACGGCCACCGCGACTGACCGATCAGCTTCTTATCGCCGGCCGCCGCGTGATGGGCGGCTTCATCGTGCGCGTGCTCCTCAGGCACGTTTTCGGCCTGCGGATCGATCGGACCTTCGAGACTCGCCATCGCCCCTTCGACGACTCCATAATCTTGGGCGTTGGTTTTCTCGGCGGCATGAGCGCCAGGATGCATGTGGTGATGCAGATATTCGTTGATGTGCTCAAACGCCAGTTTCGACGTATCCTTGCGTCCCCAATCGGTCAGCGCCGTACCGATCGGCTTGAAGTCTTCAAAGCCGGGCACGTCATGACACGCGTAGCAGCCGTATTTGCCGATCGCTTTGCGACCGACATATTGCAATTTCTTTTCGGTCGAGATGCCGCCGATCAGTTCGACCTCGGCGCCTTTCAAGCTAGCGCGTTCTTCTTCGGCCAAGCCGCGCTGCATCACCTCTTCGATTTTGGCCGCGTTAAACGTCGCCCCCAAATAGTCGCGGGTCAGCTCGTCCAAATATTTCGGATTCGGGGTCAATTGCGGATCGGTCGGCTCAAAATCGCCCCCGGTCGATAATAAAAAGGCGACGACGTCTTCGGCCGGATCGGTCGTCGTGCCGTCCGCCTGCTTGACCGGATCGAGAAACAGATTCGGCATCTTCGTTCGCACGTGATACCGAGTCGGGTCTTTGAGCCAGGTATAAAGCCATTGCCGCCCCTTCGCTCCCCGCAACTTGCCGCCGAGTCCGGTCAGGTCAGGCCCTTGATCGGCATGCGCAGCCGGAAAATCTTCGTGCTGATGACAGGCCAAACAGCCGCGCGTTTCAAACAGCATCTTGCCGCGGGCGATCTTGTCCGTGTCGCTGCCGACCTGCCCTTGCTCCGTCGACAAATACTCGAACTTTTGACTCTTGGAATCCAGATACTGCACAATCCCCAATATTTCGATCGGCTCAAAATGCTCCGCCTCCTCGTACGAAGCCGAGCCTGGGTCCAGATGATCCCACAGCCCGAAGAACTGCGGCATTTTCGTCTCAGGCCGAAAATGACTCGGCTGCCGAATCCAATCGTACAAAAAGGGCGCGTCTAACTTGCTGGCGACGTAACGCAGACTAGGGCCGACTTTCCGCAACTTGCCTGGCGCTTCCTGATCTTTCAACTGACTCGCTACTTCGCGAACCGCCGGCTCAAACTGAGGCTGATCGGCGACCTTGTCAGCTTCAATCTTGTTGAAAACTTCCTGCCGAACGGCGCGATCCTCGGGGTGATTCACCACCTCGGTCAGCTTCTCTTTCATCGACTCGTCAAACTGATCGCCGTACA
>JBITAD010000451.1:0-11922 GCA_044439945.1 Blastopirellula sp. JB062 | reverse complement strand
CAAGCGAGAAAAGAACGGAACAACTTCAAGGCGGAACTCCGAAACTGACCAAGATTGATTTGAGTTCTCATCTCTTTCGAAGGATTCGATTTCTATGCGTGCCGATCGACTGCCGTATCGCCATAGCCGCCGTTGCCTCATTGTCGTCCCGACAATCGTCTCCCGGTTCGCGCCGGCTTCTTTCTTAAGTCGCTCGCTCAGCGCTCGCTTTTCGACGCCCCAACTAGCCCCGCGCACTCTGCAAGCGGGGCACTTGTCTACCGTTTGGCTGACGAACTCAAGCTTCCCTAAGTTTGCCAGGCCGATCGTCGCGCGTGTCGACGAAAGGCCCCCTTTTCCGTTTTCCTTATTATGCGTTACGTCTCTTATTCTTTTTTTCATCTAATCTCTATGAGGTCGATCTCATGAACGTCAAAGCTCACGTTTTCTCAAAACGTCGACCCGGCTTTACGCTGGTCGAACTGTTGGTCGTCATTGCGATTATCGGCGTGTTGATCGCGCTGCTGTTGCCTGCGGTTCAGCAAGCGCGCGAAGCGGCGCGGCGGATGAGTTGCAGCAACAATCTGAAACAACTCGGTCTGGCGACGCACAACTATCACGATACGCATCGTTCGCTTCCGTACGGCGCGCGACATTACATCACCTACGCAGGCACAAGCTGGCGCTGGGCGTTGCTGCCGTTTATGGAACAAACGGCCATTTACGATTTAGATAAAGCGTCGGGATACCGGCTCAACACCTACGCAGGCGGCGGAACGCCCAGCGGTCCTTCCGAGTACAACGACTTTACCCATCAGATTTTTGGGGTGGTCGTGCAAGGCTACGTTTGCCCTTCCAGCGCGATCGATCCGATTTATTCTTACAACGACAATCTCAAGGCGATTGGCGCGGTGACGCAAGGGCATCACTACGTCGGCATCATGGGCGCCTATCCAGATCCGGCCGGTCGCACCACCACCTTCTACAAAACGCAGTATGGAGCCTATGCGACCGACAACGGCATGATGTTGATTAACGAATGCGCCGCCATGCGCGACGCCACCGACGGAACTTCAAATACGATTCTTATCTCCGAACAGTCAGGCAACAACAACGCCAACGCCGGCACCCGCCGAATGGCGAACTACCACACCGGATGGGGCGGATGCGCCCAAACCGGTACCGTCTCTGATTGGAGAGCAGGCGCGGCCGACGCACACAAATACGGCAACGGACTGACGGCCGTCTATCATTCGCCCAATCCGACCTCCGTCGGCGCCGAAGCGAACGCCGAGTGGGACTTTAATACCCCGCTCACCTCGTTTCATCCCGGCGGCATCCAGCTCGTCTTGCTCGACGGTTCGGTTCGCTTCATTCCCGATACGATTAATCTCTCCACCATTCAGCAACTCGCCGTACGTGACGACGGCCTAGTGCTGAACGACTATTAATCGTGTTCGACAACACGTCGCGAAACAGATCGCGTGCTGATCCGTTTCGCAATTGGCTCTTTGTCGTCGATCGACGGTCATTCTCAATCTTTCAAACTTCATCCTTAAGGACCACCGATGGTACGCCATGTTACGACTTTGACTTGTTGCCTGCTTGCAACAAGCTGGCTGATAGGCTGCGGAGGCGGCGAAAAACGCCCCAGCGCGACGATTCGCGGAACCGTAACCCTTGACGATCAGCCCCTCACGCAAGGCAGCGTACACTTCACTTCGCCCAAAACCGGCGAATCAACCTACGCCAATCTAGGCCCCAACGGCGATTATGAAATCACCTTTCCGTTCGCCGATATCGGGCAAGCCTACCAAATTTCGATCAACAAGCCGGTAGAGGAAGAGACCGACGCCCACGTGCTCGAGGCGCGCCGCAATACGCCCAGCGAAGTCAAAATTCCGTCCAAATATACGGAACGCACGACCAGCGGCTTAACGCTCACGCTTGATCGGCCCGGCGATACGCAACACGATATCGCGTTGTAGACGCCGCGCCCCGCGCCGCTTTAGCAAATATGAAACGCAACACCGTCTTTGGCGTTGCGTTTGACGTCGTACATCAACTGATCGGCGCCATGCAACAGCACGTCGGCGTCAATCTCCGGCTCGTGATAAACCGCAACGCCGATGCTAAACGTAACGGGCCAATTTTCCGTCGCCATCGCTTGATTCAGCCGCGTTTGAACGCGCTCGATCACGATTTCGGCTTGCGCTTGGGTCGCGTCCGGCAACAACAACGCAAACTCGTCTCCTCCCAACCGCGCCACCGCGTCCATATCGCGCACGCTCTCGCAAAGCGTACGCGAAATCAACTTCAGCAATCGATCGCCGGTCCGATGCCCCAAGGTATCGTTCACCGTTTTAAAATTGTCGCAATCGATAAACGCCACGGTCAGCGGCGACTGATCGCGCCGACAGCGCGCCGCTTCGCGCTCGGCGGTATCGTTAAACGCCGTCGTATTCAGCAAACCTGTCAGCGGATCGATTCGGGCGAAAACCCGTTCGCGTTCGTAGGCGCACCGCAAGCGCCAAACCATCGAAACCAACACCAGAAAAAAGCAGAGATGGACCGACGTCAGCCAGACCTCGATCGGCGTAAGACCCGGCGAGCTGGAATAGATGAAAAACAAATCATCCAAGATCCAGGCCAGCGCACAAAACAGCGCCAATACGATCGCCGTTTGTAAACTGGCGACCCAGCAAACCGCCACGACGAACGGCAAACAAAGCCCGGAGATCGGCGCCGGATTATCGAGCCACAAATCGCACAGCGCAATCAATGCGGCGAATACGCCGCCCACCAGCATCGTCATACGACGATGCGCGGTACAAGCGTCGAGCCAAATCTCCATTTGCGACGGTCGCAACGATTGCAACGACGCGTCAGCTTGCTCAGTTTGGGGCATAGTCCAAGAGCCGTGATAAATAACGTACTAGCGACAAGGAATCATAGGTCACTTGTGCGTAGCAAGTGCGGCTCGAACCCGGCGATCAAGAGTCGAGATCGTATTCTTTAAGCTTCTTATGCAGCGTATTCCGATTAATCCCTAAGCGGGTCGCCGCTTTCGTCTGCACCCCCCCGCACGACTGCATGACCTGGGCGATCAGCTCTTTTTCGACTCGATTGACGACCCGGCCATGCAAATCTTCGGCGTCCGGTTCCGCTTCGTTCAAGCCTTGCTGGACGACTTCGTGCGTCAACGTTTCAAGATCCAGCGCCTGGGCCGACGCCCCCAGCGGCATTCGTTTCGAACCGCCGCGAATTTCCGGCGGCAGCAGTTCGAGCGTCAATTCGTCCGCTTCGGCTAACACGACGGCTCGCTCAACGTAGTTTTGCAATTCGCGAACGTTGCCGGGCCATTGATGATCTTGCAGCGCCTCCATCGCTTCGCGCTGAATATGCACGACATGCCGCTCATTCGCTTCGCTATACGCGTTTAAAAAATGGGCGACCAGTTCCGGTATGTCTTCGCGTCGCTCGCGCAGCGGCGGGATGCGGATCGGCACCACGTTCAATCGCCAGTACAGATCTTCACGGAATCGCTCGGCCTCGACTTCGTCCATCAAGTCGCGGTTTGATGCGGCGACCACTCGGGTATCGACCCGGATCGTTTGCGTATCGCCGACTCGCTCAAACTCGCGTTCTTGCAACACTCGCAGCAGCTTCACTTGCAAATGAAGCGAAGTCGAGTTGATTTCGTCCAGGAAAATGGATCCGCCGTGGGCCGCTTCAAAACGCCCCGTACGATTGGTCACCGCGCCGGTGAACGCGCCTCGCATATGACCGAACAATTCGCTTTCGAGCAAACTTTCGCTTAATGCGCCGCAATTGACTTTGACGAACGGACCTGCGGCCCGCTGGCTCAGACGATGGACCGCCGAGGCGATCATTTCTTTGCCGACGCCCGTCTCGCCCAGCAACAAAACCGAGGCGTTACTGCCGGCGACTCGGCGAGTCAGATTATAAACCTCCATCATCGCCTGGCTCGAACCGATTAAGCCGGGGATAGGAGACTCGTAGCCGATCGTCGCAAGCGAACGGGGCGCATCTGACCAATCGCCGTACATAGGCTACTTTTCGACCTCTTCGCTCTGGGGCCGCACAAGACCAGGCTGATCTAATCGCACGCCGGCCGAAGAGGCTTCGATCACGTCCAGCAAGCTCGCCAACACTTGTTGCGTCTCGCGATCGAGTTGCTCGGCGGCGTTATACCGATCGTATTGGCGCAGTATCTGCTCGCGCGTCAGGCGCAGACCGCTTCGTTTCACCGCATTTTGAAACGCGTCGGCGCAAGCTTGCCGTTCGCTCAACGGCCGCACTACCTCGCTGGCCGTATTGACCAACGCTAACTGCGCGGCGGGAGTCGCCAAGTTCGCTAACAACGCGGCGGCGTCTTGCATCGAAGCGGGATCGCGCATCAACGCCGCAATCTCATCTTCGTACAAGATCAAATCATAAAACTTGTACTGCGGATCAGACGCCAACTGCGCGAGCGCTTTCAGCGCTTGGTCGCCGCGAGCTTCGCGCTGGTCGGCGTCGACCAACAACCGTCCTTGAGCGGCGTACATGCGGCGTATTTGACCCGTCAGCCCTTCCGAATCGTGCGCTCGAATCAGCGCCAACGTCCGCGGATCGCTCGAGAAACGAACTCGCCAACGGCTATGGTCTTTGATCCAAGGAATCACGCCGATCGGCGTATCCGCGGTACGACGATCACGTCGCAAAATTTGTACCATCTCATAGGCGCCGGGGCGGTCGACCGCGTCGCTAATAAAGATCAATTCGACGTCCGGGGTCGAATAGGCGGCGTCAAACAGCTCGCGTCGGCCGCGACGCGTAAGCACCGTATACCCAAGTTCGGTCAGCCGACCCGCCAACTCTTGCGCGCGAACCCGGTCAGGATCGGCGATCACCGCGATTCGCTCGCCTCGACTTTTTGCGAACGTAAGCAACGCTTCGATCAATGCGCTTGATCCGGCGTAAGGCTCCGTCGGCTGCAAAGCTAATACCGCGTCGACCGCCGCCCCTTTCACCCGATAGTTGCCATGCGATAACGCTTTGGCTAGCGGGCTCGGGCCTCCGTCGCGCGGAGCGAGCGCCGCTAAATCGCCTTGTTCGCCCAACCAACGACACGCGGCGATCGCCGCCATCGTCAGCTGCGGGTGCGTCAGGGCGTAGTCCAGCGCTTCTTCGACGCTGGCGGCGCCCAACTTTTGCGCGGCCGCATCGACCGGGGTTCCCTGAATCTCGGCGTCGGCGCCCTGCAGCGCGATCACGCTTTGCAGCGCCATCAACATCCGCAACCGCGCGTGCTGGGCGTTTTGCGGATCAAGCGCCGCCAGATCACGCGCTAGGCGAGCCGTCCAAACGGTCGACGCGTCGGCCACGCTCACTTTTCGTTTCGTCAGATGCGGCGCCTTGTCGCTCCAAGTCCAAACGTCCATTTCGGCCGTCGGCCCGCCGGCGAAAACCGGTTCGCCTTCTAAGTACCGCTCGACCCGACGGGTCAAATACTTTTCGACCTCTTCCGTCGAAGCAGGCTCTCCGACGATGTCGACCACCGCCTTGGACGCCGCTTGGCGGACTTGCGACTCTTCGTCGGCGGCGACGGCCGGCCCGACGATCACGTCGAGCGAACGCTTAGATCGCAGCGCCCCCAACGCAGATAACGCGGCCGCTTTGATGTTCGAATCTCCGCTATCTAGCGCGCCCCACAGCGGCGGCTCGGCGTCGCCGCCCAGTTGCAAGATCAGCTTTAGCGCGGCGTCGCGTTTCGCATGATCTTCGCGATCTGCGTAGGCCAACAGCAACGGCTCGATCGCCGCCGCGCCCGCACCGCGCAACGCGACGTTCGCTCGGCGTACCGCCGCCGCATCTTCCGACGCCAACGCGTCGACTTGCTGCTGCAAAAACGCAGGGTCGCGGGTCAGTTTTTCGACGGCGGCGAACGCAAGCTTCGCCGCTTCGGCGCCGGTCGGCTGCAATTGGGGCAACGTCTGAAAACGAATCAACGGCCCGCTGCCGAGCTTGGCCTGCATCTTCACCAGTTCGGCGTCGCTCGGCTTGTCGCTTATCAGTTGCTTGAGATATTCGAGCGCCAAATCGGTCCGCCCCAGATCGATCATCAGTCCGGCCGCTTCCGCCAGTTCCAACGGGGTCGATGGCGCCGATTCGCGAATCGCGGCCACCGCCGGCGAGTCGACGATCGGTTCGGCAGGCTGGCCCGACTCGGCGGGCTCAACAGGCTCGGTCGTCTCGGGCGCTTGGGCGACGGCGGCGTGGCCGGCCAGCAAGATCAAACAACAACTAAGAATCGATCGCATTTTGAACACGCGGCGGGGCTAAAGGAAAAACCGCTTTCCAGCGTTAGGGAGATCCAGCGTCGCGCTTCCGTGCCAGGTGACATGAGCCTATTCGAAACGTCGCTTTACAACGGTGATCGGCTCTTAGTCCAATTTTAATTGCTCTTTCCAATAACGAACCTGTTTCTTGACTTCGCTCGGCGCCGTCGAACCGTAACTTTGGAACGCGGCGACCGCTTTTTCGACGCCCAACACGTCGTATACGCTTGCATCCAGCGCCGAATTTAACGATTGAAACGCCTCTAGCGGCAAATCGGCCAAGCGACAATCTCGCTCCATCGCCTGCTTGACCAGGGTACCGATCTGATGGTGGGCCGTGCGCTGCGGCGTCCCCAATTTAATCAGGTGCTCCATCAACGTCGTCGCGTCTAAGAACCCCCGATCTAACCGAGATAATATCGATTCGACTTTGAGCTCGGCCCCGGCGACGATCGGCGCCGCCAACTCTAAACTGGCCAAAACCGTATCGTACGAGTCGAACAGCGGCTCTTTGTCTTCTTGCAAGTCGCGGTTGTAGGCCAACGGCAAACCTTTGACCAAGACTAGCAGCGATTGCAAATTGCCGATCACGCGAGCCGATTTGCCTCGCACCAATTCGCATACGTCCGGGTTGATCTTTTGCGGCATGATCGAAGAGCCGGTGCAAAACTGTTGCGGCAGCTTGATGAAGTTAAACTCCACCGTCGACCATAACACCCACTCGTCGGCCCACGTGCTGAGATGCTCGGCGATCAGCGTCAAACAAAACGCAAACTCAAGCAGATAATCGCGATCGCTCGACACGTCTAAGCTGTTACGCGCCACCTCTTCAAAACCAAGCCGCTGCGCCGTATTTTGCCGATCGATCGGCAACGTCGTACCGGCCAATGCGGCCGTGCCGAGACTGCTGACGTTGACCCGACGGCGACAGTCGGCCAACCGAGAGCGGTCGCGAGCCAACTTTTCGACGTAGGCCAACCAATAATGGGGCGCTAGCACCGGCTGCGCTCGCTGAAGATGCGTATAAGCTGGCAGCAAAATCTCGGCGTCGGCGTCGCAACGCCCCACAAAGGCGATTTGCAAATCTTGCAGGCGAGCGTCGATCGTATCGATCGCGTTGCGAACCCACAGCCGCGTATCGGTCGCAATTTGATCATTGCGACTGCGACCGGTATGCAATTTTCGCCCGACGTCGCCGAGCCGTTCGACCAGCTCTTTCTCGATGTTCATGTGGACGTCTTCGAGCGCCTGGCTGAACTCGAATTGCCCCGCGTCGATTTCGGCTTGAATCGCCAGCAAAGTCGACTCGATTTGACTCGCTTCGTCAGCCGTTAAAACGCCGACGTCGGCAAGCATTTGGGCATGAGCGATCGAACCCTCAATGTCGACGGCGTAGAGTCGGCGATCGAAACTGACGCTTTCCGTAAAACGCTCGACGCGCTGATCCGCCTCGGTCTGAAAAACGCCGCTCTGTGATGGACTGACGCGTGCCAAAAGTGCCTCGGAATTGCGCAGCAAATAATAGACCAAAAAATCGACAACATTCGAATATTAAACACGTTAGGATGACGTGTCAACGAGTCGGGCGCCGGGGTTGCATATCTTTTGGGCAGATGCGGCATTCCGTTCGCCGCCAGGCCGTAGACGCGTGAGAAATGATGCTCTTCGCTTCGCAAACGGCATCTAAATTGGAGCCCTAAACCTCCGTTGCTGCGCCGCTGCTCGCCTTTCACGCTTAAATCTCAGGCAGGCTTGCGACCGTTCAAGCTTGCCCGGCGAAAAAACAAGAAAACACGCCATTTCCATTGACCTGCGACTTACGCATTCGGCGGTCTTGATTGCCGTAGCCTTCGCTTTCGACCTTGCGAAGAGGGAGCGAGTTTTGTCGCTTTTTTGCGCGCGATTCCATCCAAACGCCGCTGATTGGCAGCTCTACGAATCGCTCGCCGCTTCCGCCGACAAGCGCGACACCGAATCGCCCGGCTGTGGATCGCCCCTTTCATGACTTCGTACCACCACTTTTGTTGCATCGCCGTCCAAACCTCTTCGGTCCCGCAGTCGACGCAACAAATTGGCATGTCGGCATAACCGGTCTGCACAAACGACGGCGGGCCGCTATACGAATTGCAAGGGGCAAGCTCCGAAGCGTCGCAACGTGCCCAGCCCGGTCTGGGCTTTGCAAGCGAAAACGTATCGGAGTCGGCCTGTAAGATCGCCGCGTATCGGCGGCGCTGCGCCTTACGAGCGCGTTTGGCTTTCAACTGCTCTCGTTTTTGTCGATTGCTCTTCATCACACACGGGCTGATTGACGATCGCTCCCTCCGCCTCATGACCCTGATATGACGCTTGAGCAAGGAGTTAGGTTCGGTAAGTTCTTGAGAAAAGCAACTGCCGTCTACTTGCAGGCGCCCCAATCGCGTAAGTCGCCGATCATACAACAACTCGAAATATTTTCTTGTTTTTCTATTGTCTCTTCCGTACTGTTTGATTATCATTGTATTATTGTAGTGATACAATGTCGTCGCTCTAGGTGATCGCGGAACATTCGTTTCTTTCTGCGATGTAGTTTCTGGCTGTTGAGGTTTGCCTTGTTCGCAGGCGCTCGACCTGATTTGAAAGGACAATCACATGACGCTTCGATCAACCATCGGTCCCTCGTCTCGGCTTCACCCTCAGAGTGCCGGCCTTATTCTGCGCAACCCCTTTTGTGCAAGACATTTAGAGAATAAGGCGCTGCGTACTGCCGAACCAATTTCAGACGTTTTCTCGAGACACGGGACCGCGGGACAACCGACGCACGCGCGTATCCTGTCCCGCGGTCCCGTGTCGATGGTCGGAGTCGTTTGTCGCCCGATCGCGGCTGCGATCTCAGACGGGGGGCGGCTGCCAAAAATGAAGATCGGAGCGGTTAGGCCAGGCCAGCCAACTCCGTTTTGGCCAAGGCGATTTGCTCGCGGGTCGGCGTCGCATCGGAAGGAAGATGTTCTAGCAATTCAAATTCTTCGGGGCCGATGATGGTCGTATGCGCGCCGAGCAGAACCCGACGATACTCAGCGGGAAATTCGATGATTTTTTCACCCACTGCCGTCGGCAAATTGGCAAGCAGCTCTGTCACGTTCTCTTCATCCACCAGCAACAACAGACGATGCGCCGCTTCGGCAGGCGGAATCGAACCGCAATCAAAGAGATCAATAATCTTCGCTTTAGACTGCATGCAGGTCGCTTTTCATTGAGAGGTCGGGAACATTGTGACCAATTGTAATTGGCCAAGAGAAACGACGCGATTCCTTAAGTTCTATTTCCAACTCATTTCGCACCGCTCAGCAGCCGATCGAGACCGCGAAAACGATTGGGCGGCAAACTTTTTGAACGCTACGATAAAACGCCGAGTCGCAAGCGATCCCAAAACGAATGCGATCGATGACCGTTCAACGAGAGAACGTTACCCAAGAAACCCACAATAAGTCAATTTTATGTGATGAACGCTTAAAAGCTGCCGAATTCTATTGACGCGGCCTAATTCGTGGTTATAGGATCAGATTGCAAGATTGAATTGCCGGCTGACGAAAGTCCCGAAGACGCGAGCGACGATCAGGTTTCCGGTCCGATATTTTCGAGCGGCGCACGACCGAATCTTCTTCTCCCCTTCTGACTCTAGAGCCGGCTTAGCGTCCGCTCGCGAACTGCTTGCCAGCGGCTGCCCTGCTTTATTCGCGTTTTTTCGATCCGTTCGAGATCGATCCTTTCTAGTCTGATGTTTTGAGTAGGTCTGCGCCTGTGGGTAAGAAGTTGTATGTAGGGAATCTCCCCTACAGTTATGGTTCCAGCGAGCTGGAAAATCTGTTCGGTCAACATGGTCAAGTCGCCACGGCGAGCGTGATCAACGACCGCGAAACTGGCCGTTCGCGCGGTTTCGGTTTTGTCGAAATGGCCACCGAAGGAGACGCCGTTGCGGCGACCGAAGCGCTGAACGGCTTCGACGTCGATGGGCGTAAGCTTGTGGTGAACGAAGCCCGCGAACGCGAACGCTCTGGCGGCGGCGGCGGACGCGGCGGTTACGGCGGCGGTGGTGGTCGCGGCGGCTATGGCGGCGGCGGCGGAGGTTATGGCGGCGGCGGAGGTCGCGGCGGTGATCGCGGAGGACGCGGCGGCGATCGCTGGTAAGCGGCCGTTGACTGGTTGACTCCCAACCGTTCCGCTCACGAAAAAACAGCGGCCGCCGCAAGGCTGCCGCTGTTTATCGCTTGAAGTATGGCCGTGCCATGCGGTCGCGCTGCCGATTCGCGAAGCGAATCTGACGCACGCCGTTGGCGACGTTCGTTAACCGTCGATGCCGGCCCAGTATCCGCCGCGAGAATGGTCGAACATCACCTCGACCCCTGGCCGAGAAACGTCGAACTGATCTTCGCGGAAGACCTCTTTACCGCAAACCCAAGTACGAACCGGCCAACCGGTCGTTTCGCGACCTTCAAACGGGGTCCAGCGACACTTCGTTTGCATGTGCGGCCCGCGAATCGCTTGCGTTTTGTTCATGTCGACCAATACCAAGTCGGCGTCATAACCAACTTCGATGCGGCCTTTTTCCATAATATCCCATACCAGCGCCGGCCCTTCGCACATCCAATGAACGACGTCTTCCAGCGTGCATTTTTCTTTCGCTACCTGATCTAGCATCAACGGAAGCGAAGTTTCGACCCCGGGCACGCCCGAGGGACTATCGGGATAGCGTTTGCATTTGTCTTGGTAAAGATGCGGCGCGTGGTCGGTCGCGACGATCTGAATTTGATCATCTAACAAGGCCTGCAATAAAGCGGCGTTATCGGTCGACGACTTGAGCGCGGGATTCATCTGGGCCAGCGTTCCCAGATTTAGATAGTCGGAATCGTTGAGCAGCAAATGATGCGGGGTCACTTCGGCCGTTACCAGGTCGGCATGATCTTCAAACTCGGCCAGCGCCAACGCCGAAGACATATGACAGAGGTGAAGCCGATGCTTATACTCTTTCGCCAATGCGACCGCTTTTCGAACTGCGGAAGCTTCGGCTTCCGGCGTACGAATCCGCGAGTGATCGACGACGTTGCGCGACGGGCCGATCTCTTCTTGGTTGCGCGTGATGATGCTTTCGTCTTCGGCATGAACGGCGATCGGCAGCTTGGTCTCGGCGAAGATCGCCTCGAGCATCGCCGGATCTTTCAAAAAGAGATCGCCGGTGGTGCTGCCCATGTAAATTTTGATGCCGGGCGTCCGGGTCGCATTTTTCAGATCGGCCATGTTGTCGAGCGTGGCGCCGATGAAAAAGCCGTAGTTGACGATGCTCTTGACCGATGCGAGCGTCAGCTTCTCTTCCAGCAGTTTTTGCGAGACGGTGCCCGGGCTGGTGTTGGGCATGTCGAGAATCGTCGTCACGCCCCCTTTGGCGGCCGCCATGCTGCCGCTTCGCAAATCTTCTTTGTCGGTGCCGCCGGGGTCGCGGAAGTGAACATGCGCGTCGATCACGCCGGGCAGCAAATGCATGCCGTAGGCGTAAACCGTTTCGTCCGCTTCGACCGATTCGGCCGGGTCGATTTCGACAATCGACGCTCCATCGATCAAGACCGAC
>JBITAD010000450.1:0-11942 GCA_044439945.1 Blastopirellula sp. JB062 | reverse complement strand
GGCTTACCCCCGCCGCTTCAATTCGGTTAGAACCGCGCGGCTCGTAACTTGTCGACTCGACCGATCTCGGTCATACTGCGGCTTACTCCGTATCGAAATTCGCCGCCTCGACAGGGCGGTCTCTTTTATCGCTTGATGACGCATGACTCACCCTTGGATCGCTGATCGTACCGCCGCTTTCGACTCCAGCGGCATTCGCAAAGTGTTTGACCTGGCGGCGAAGATGACCGATCCGATCAATCTCTCGATCGGACAACCCGACTTCGACGTTCCCGACCCGGTCAAAGAGTCGGCGATTTCGGCCATTCGCGAGGGGAAAAACGGCTACGCGCTAACGCAAGGCATGCCCGTCTTGCGCGATAAGCTGCAAGCGTCGATCGACGCCGAATACGGCCATTCCGATCGCACGACGTTCGTCTGCTCCGGCACGAGCGGCGGCTTGGTGCTCTCGATGCTGGCTTTGGTCAACCCCGGCGACGAAGTGATCATCTTCGACCCTTACTTCGTCATGTACGAGTCGCTGGTCAAATTGGTCGGCGGCGTGCCGGTCATCGTCAACACGTATCCCGACTTTCGCATCGATTTAGACAAAGTGCGCGCGGCCGTCACCGATCGCACCAAACTGATCTTGCTCAACAGTCCGGCTAACCCGACCGGAGTCGTCGCCAGTCAGGCCGAGGTCCAAGGCCTAGCGCAATTGGCCGCCGAAAAAAATCTGGCGCTGATCTCCGACGAAATCTATCGCAAGTTCACCTACGCCGATTTCGTCTCCCCCGCCAAGTTCAACGACCAAACGATCGTGATCGACGGCTTCTCCAAAAGCTACGGCATGACCGGGTGGCGCGTCGGTTTCGTTCATGGCCCGGCCGCCGTGATCGAAACGATGATCAAACTGCAGCAATACACGTTCGTCTGCGCGCCGCAACCTGCCCAGTGGGCCAGCGCTGCGGCGCTAGACGTCGACATGAGCCCGCATGTCGAAACTTACGCCCGCAAACGCGACCTGGTGCTGCAAGGGATTCAAGATTTGTACGAAGTGTCTCAGCCCGACGGCGCCTTCTACATCTTCCCCAAAGCGCCATGGGGAACCGGCAGTCAGTTCGTCGCCAAAGCGATCGAAAACAATTTGCTGATCATCCCAGGCAACATTTTCAGCAAGCAAGACACGCATTTTCGCATTTCCTACGCCGCCCCCGACGCCACGCTGCAGCGCGGGGTCGAAACCTTGCGGCGATTAGCCAAGCCGTAAATCAATTCGCTTCTCCGCATCGAAATCGCTACACTAAAGGAAGTCCTATTCCTCGATGGAGCGATCCGAATGAGTCTCGAATTGCAACTATCGTCCCGACATTGGAGCTGCGATCATGTCGAGCGGCTTGATCCGACGACCGGTCAATCCGTTCTAGTGCGTCCCCATCTGCCGATGACCCCGGCCGAGCAATCGGCGGTGAAAGAACTGCTTGACGAAGCGGCAGGCGAGCCGATCGAGCAATGCTCCGGCCCCGTTCATCTGGGCGACGGCGGCGATTTTCAGGTCGAATGCGGCGGTCGCCAGTCAGGCTATATCGAAACCTTTACGCTCCGCGTCAATCGCGAGCTAACGCCCAACTTGCTCGGCTTCGTCATTAGCTTGCTAGACGCCGGCAACTTGATTCTCGTCTCGAAACGAGACGGCGCCGCGATCAGCTTGAAAGAGGCGAACTTTGACGACGCCCCGGTCGAAATGCAGCCCCGGATAATCTGCCATAGTGCGGATGAGCTTCGCGACGTCCTGCAAAACGGGGTTCCGGCCGATCATCGTTCGCCCGCCGGATCGCTCGAAACGTAACCGCAGCCCTCAGTCGGCGGCGAGCTTGCGATTAATTCGTCGGCGGCGGCAATCGCGCCGGCATTCGCTCTTGCGGCGGAGCGCCGCAAGCCGCTAACCGAGCGCGGATATCGCGCAACAAGCGTTGCTCCAACTCAAAATCTCGACCGATCGGAATCCACCCGAGAACGGCCGTGCTGCGAATTTCCGGCTCCGGCTCGTTGCGCAACGTTCCGTCATGTCTCAAGAGATCGAGATCATCGACGTCGGTACGACGCCCGTGCATGTCTTCCAACTGCTTTTGAACTTCGACCTCGATCAAAAAGCCGCCCGGCTCAGGCATCACATGCACGATGGCGATCCGCCGAATCGTTTGCAGCGTGCTTTCCAATTTTTCGTAACCGCGCGTCGAATCGGTGCGCCACGGTTCGAGCAAGGTCGACCCGACCGTGGGATAGGTCTCCAAACGCCCTTCGGTCAATTGACCGGCGATCACCCGCACCCGCTGTTCGTCTTTAATTTTGAAGTTGTCGTCGATCGAATCGACGATCTGCTCCCACAAAACGTCGTAGTCGCCAAACTGGGCGTACATGGGGTTCTCGACGACATACGGGGCCGCCTTGCCGGCGCCAATCCAAGACGGTAGGCGCAGAGCGTGACAGCCCGCGACGATCGCCAATATCAATAACAAGCTTGCCAGCCGCACCACGACGGAAAGCCCCTTTTCGCAAAAAATGCCGTAACGAACCGCTTGCCCCCGAACAAGGGGCGGAGCAGTGTCGCGAAAAGAGTCGTTTGTGACAAGTCCAGCTTGGCAAGCGGTGCTAGCAAAAAAAAAACGTTCGACCGAAGTCGAACGTTTTTTGGAGCGTCCAGTTGCGCGATCGGCGTTGTGCACGCGGGTCAGCTGTAATGACCGTCCATGCCGAGCCGCATTTTCAGTTCTTCAAACTGTTGCTGGTATTTTTCGCTCGACGAATGAACATGCTCGGCCTCGGTGATGAAGCGAATCTCTTCGCGATCGTCAATGCGGCGATCATCCAATATCTCGGCGAACGCTTGCAGTTCGTTTCCGTACACGATCAACAGTTTGTGTTCGTCAAACTGAACTTCGAGCGGAATGTTCGGGTTAAGCACCGCGATGCCGGTGCAGCCGTCGTTGAGCAGCAAGTCTTCGTATTCCCACAAGATGCTTTTCAAGACCGGCATATCGATATGTTCGCGATATAAATCGACATGACCGGCGCCTTCGCGCGAATGACTCGTTTCCAACACGACGTCGACTTCGCAACCCAATGGCTCGAGCAAGTCCATAAAGACGTCGAACAACACCGGCTTGGTCGCGGCGGCCATCAGCACCGGCACGCTCGAACGCGTCTCTTCGTCATGATAAACGTCATGACGATAGCCCTGACTCGGCACCACTTTCAAGTCGTACGAAGGTCGCACCGCATCGGTCAGTTCAAACCCGTTATAGCGATTGACGCCCAGGTGGGCTTCAATCTGCTCTTCCGACAAATATTCGAAGCTATTGCCGGTCGGAGCCGTTGCGCCATCGTGAAAGACGTTTTTAAAAAATCGTTTTAAGAAGCCCATGTTGACCTCTATCGCCTCTTCCGGTGACTTCAAGTCGCGAAACGCCGTCGTTTCGAGAACGCGAAATCTTGTTGATAGGAAAACAGTAGAGCGATCCGTTTTGGCTTGCCCGCAAAATCAAGGAACTTCACGTCGGTTGGGCGTTACCCGCACCGAACAATCGAAGCGACCGCACTATTCGACAAAGGGCTGGACCGCATGCGAATGGAAGCTCAATCGACCAGTCGCCAACTGCTATTTGGAACGTTTCCGATGTCGTATCTGTAGAGATCATAGCACCGCGAATTCGACCTACTTGAGGCTTGTTGCGAACAATTTGAAAAAGATTGGAGTCATTTGGCTGACTCCATCGATGCGGCGAAGTTTTCCTACAACATGGGCGTTGAGCCGCCGCAACGCGCGGTTTGATATACTGCCGAATGTCACGTCTGTAACGAAGGAGCCGAGCCGTTGAATACGATCCTAAGCCCCGCACGAGTCATACCCGTTTTGTCGCTGGCGACGATCTTAACGATCGGCTGCACGAATGAAGTCGAACCCACTGCTCCCAGCCCGACCAATAAGACGTCGCCAGTCGAACAAACGGCGCCGCCGAGCGAGCCGCCGGCCGACGTCCGACAACCCAGCAAACCGCTTGCCGAGTATTGGTCGGCCGTCATGCAACAAGGACGGAAAATCGGCAACTCGCACGAAGTCGTACGTTGCGTTCATCAAGCGGGGCGAATTTTGATCGAGACCGTATCGGTCGAGGAGATCGCGATACGACGCCAAGAGCAAACGATCGAAATGCGCGTCGTCAACCGTTTTCTCGAAACGTCTGAAGCGGAACTCGTCTCGTACGAAACCAAGATCGAACAAGGGACGAACATCTCATCCTTTACCGGCCAAGTCTCGCCCGACGGAAATCGATTAGCGATCACCACGACCGCCGCCGGGCGCAGCGCTACGGCGCCGATCCCCTGGCAGCCGCAGTGGGGCGGCGTCTACGCCGCTTCGCAAGCGCTGAAAAATCCGCCGATCGAACCAGGCCAAACGCGCACCGCGACCGCACTGGTCCCCACGATCAATCAAGCCTGCCAGATCCAATATGTCGCCGGCAAGCGAGAACCGGTTCGTCTGCTAGACGGGGGCGAAGTCGAATTGCTGAAAGTCACCAACCTGATTTCGCAAGGCGGTCAGCCGTTGATGGAAATCGAGATGTGGGTCGATCAGGAAGGAAACGCCGTCAAGCTGCGACCTCCCGGCCCCGACTTGACCGTCTATCGCTGCACGCCGGAATTCGCCCATTCGCCGATCGAATCGATCGAGTTCGATCTGGCCGCCGAAACGATCGTGCCGCTGGAGCAACCGCTGACCGGCGTGCATGCCGATCAAACGTCGGCCGAGTATCTGATTACGTGGAAGAAGCGAATTTCGCCGCGGCTGTTTCCGACCGGCGGCGGACAATGGACCGCCGACGTGCAAGACGATTCGTTACATCTGCACTGCGTCGCGCTGCGTCCCGACGTCGAACTGCCGCCGCAACTTGCCAAGCAAACGCCGCCGACCGACGCCGATTTGGCGGCCAGCAGTCTCGTACAAGTCGACGATCCGGCGATCCGCGAATTAGCTGATCAAATCGCCCCCGGCGACCGTGATCGTTGGCAATTAGCAGTCGAGATCGAGCGGCAAGTGCATGAGTTGATCGAACAAAAAGATTTTTCTCAAGCGTTCGCATCGGCCGCCGACGTGGCCCGCTCGCGCACCGGCGATTGTACCGAACATGCCGTCTTGCTGATCGCGCTGTTGCGAGCCCACGACATTCCGGCCCGCGCCGCGGTCGGCTTGGTTTACTACGACGGTCGCTCAGGACGAGGCTTCGCCTATCATATGTGGACCGAGGCCTGGATCAACGATCGTTGGATTCCGCTCGATGCGACGTTGGGCCTTGGCGGTATTGGAACAGGGCATATTAAAATTGCCGACTCCGACCTAGCCGGCGGAGGGGCGTTCGCCGCTTTTTTGCCGGTGACGCAAGTGATTGGCAACATTGAAATTAAGCCGCTCGCTTCGGAATAGAAACCGATTTTTCGCAAGAGCGAACTCCGATGAACGAATGGCTAGAACCAGATTCAAGACTTTTTTCGTGCCGCAATTTTCCGATTTTTCGCGATAGTCAAGACAGTCGCTGAAATTTGAAAATCGCCGCCGCACCAAGGCTTTGAAACAAGCACGCTTGTGCAAGACAGTCTCGTTTTTCCGACGACGACAAGGAGCGGAATCGATGACGATCTTCATCTTAGTTACGGTCACTCTCTGTTTGGCCGTCGGCGTCGCCGTCGCCGCTGGAGTTCGCTTGCGTCCCAATCCGGGGCACGCGATGCGCGTCTTCTCGGAACGGTACGAAGGGAAGCTGACGCAAACGAAAAACCCGGCCCAAACGACCGTCTCGTTCGAATTGGGCGGGCAAGCGGCGATGCTGCGACTGAAGCCGCCGGTCGGCTACGCGAATCAACAATATACGGAGTTTCGCACGACTTGGGCCGAGCCCCGCCTCCGTTTGCAAGTTCAGCCCCGCAACACGTTACGGCCTGACTTTTTTTATGACGAATCGCCGACCATCGACTCGGGCGATCCCGATTTTGACGCCCGATATCGCTTCTATGCCGAACAGCCGGAGCTTGCTCGGCGCCTGGTAACGGCAGGCGTTTTTTCCGCGCTCGATCCGCTGAACGACATGACTCGCCCAGGAGCCGCCTATCTCGAAATTCATGACGGCTACTTATTTGTAACGCTTGAAAAAACGTTCGGCGATTCGGCGCAACTGGAAGAGGTCGTCGCCTATTGCCGCGAGTTCCTTCTCCCCTCGTCGCAAGTCGCGACCGACGACGCGACGCCCCGGCCCCACTCGGCGACGCACGCGCCTGCCGAGCCTTCAATGCGAAACGTTTGCAACGCTTGCGGCGACGTCGTGCAGGCCGACGGACTCGCTTGCGCCGACTGCGGCGCGATCTATCATCGCGACTGCTGGAACCCCAAGGTCGGCTGCGTGCTGTATGCGTGCGAAGGGAAAGAAGCGGCCCTCATCGAGTAATATGCTCGGCGACGGCGGCCAACAGCGGGTCGATCGTCGCCGCTTGAATCGCATGCGGCGGATCCCAGACGAACCACTCGCTCCCTTGATGTTCCGTCAGTTCAAGCTGAACCTCGCCGGTCAACCTCGCTAAAAAGTAGACCGCCGTCTTCAGCGCTTTGACCCCGCCATGCCGTTTTTGATACTGCACGACATATTGCAGCGTAAATCGAAAGCTCGGATCGACGACGATGTCGGACTGCTTGATTCCGGTCTCTTCTTCCAATTCGCGCAGCGCGCAGGTCATTTCGTCTTCGCCAGAATCAACATGCCCTTTGGGCAGATCCCAGCGATCAGGATGCCGCATCAACAAAAATGACTCGATCGGGTCTCCCCGCACGATTAAAAATCCGCATGCCTTGGTCTCGGGCAAATCGGCGGTCTGATCCTTCATGTCGATTTCGTATCCTAAGGGAAAGAAAAAGCTGCGACGCTTTTGCGCATGCTGAATTTCGCGAAACGTTCGCCGGCCAGAGCCTGCGACTAAATCTGATAGAATGGGGATTGCGACGGCGCGGTTTGCTCCGACGATCGATGCGTTCTCGATCGCAACTTCAACCTATGCCGACCCGCACGATGCCGCAACTTGGAAAAATGCGTTCCCATTATAGTAGCTGAATTTGACGTCATGAAGATTTATACGAAAAGCGGCGACGCGGGAGAGACCGGTCTCTATCGCGGCGGCCGCGTCCGCAAAGATGATCGCCGCATCCAAGTTATCGGCGATTTAGACGAGTTGAACGCGTTGCTGGGCGTCGTCTTGTCGCTGGCCGCATCGCCTGAAATATCGGAACCGATCGGCCTGGTGCAAGCCGATTTGTTTGAGTTGGGAGCCCAAATCGCCTCGCCTGACCCGACTGCGGCCGGAACCAGGCTGCTGTCGGACGACGCGATCTTGCGACTGGAACAAACGATCGACTTGGCCGAAGCGCAACTTGCGCCGCTGCAAGCCTTCATTTTGCCAGGCGGGTCGACCCTTGGCGCTCATCTGCATCAAGCTCGGGCCGTCTGCCGCCGGGCCGAACGGCATTTGGTCGCTTTTTACGACGGCAAGCTCGACCCGGCGGCGCAAATTGCGCTGCGCTACGTCAATCGCTTGGGCGATTTGCTGTTCGTCGCGGCGCGTTGGTCGAATCAATTGGCCGGGCATCACGAGACCGAGTGGCATCCGACCGCAGAGTAAGCGACTTTTTTTTCGCTTCGCTCGTTTCCGCTCTTTACACGCGTTCGTCGGAGAAATAGCCTGATGAAGTTCAAGTCGGAAAAAGTCGCATAGGCACGCCGGCGCCTTGGGCGCGGCGGCGATGATTCTGACGCCATGATGGAAAAAATGCGCGAAATGCGATCCTGGCGGACGTAAGGCGGCGCTCATTTTTTCTCCTTCAAGGCCCAGGCAATTCATCCACGAGGTATTTTCGATGCGCACGCACGTTCGTAGCGCGCTTAGCCTATGCGCGATTTCGTTTTTTCTTATCACCGCGACGTTCGTCTTCGCCCAAGAGGGCTCGCCGGTTCCTGGCGACTTGCCGGTCGGATCGCCCGACACGGCCGAAATGATCAATCAAGACGCGGCGGCCGGCGTCGACCTCGATACCGGCGACAACGCCTGGATGCTGATGAGCAGCGCGCTGGTGCTGCTGATGACGGCGCCCGGCCTGGCGATGTTTTATAGCGGATTGGTCCGTCGCAAAAACGTCTTGAGCGTCATGATGCAGTGCATGTTTCTGATGGGGCTGATGACCGTCGTCTGGGCGCTGTGGGGCTATTCGTTTTCGTTCGGCGGCAGCGACCCGTATCTGGGCGACGCCAGTTATCTGCTGATGAACAACGTTCAGTCGCACTACGACGCCGACGCCAGCCAGATCGTCACCCCGATGGAAGGAACCATTCCGCGATACACGCACATGCTGTTTCAAGGAATGTTCTTCATCATTACGCCGGCGCTGATCTGCGGAGCTTTCGCCGAACGGATGAAGTTCAGCAGCATGGCGCTGTTTTCGGTCTTGTGGGGCACTTGCGTCTATTGCCCGCTTTGCCATTGGGTGTGGGACGGGGGCATCTTGTATTACGGCGGCGAATCGGCGATCGCCGGCGGCGCGCTCGACTTCGCAGGCGGCACGGTCGTTCATATTAGCTCCGGAATTTCGGCGTTGCTCTGCGCTTTGCTTATCGGCAATCGGCTCGGATTCGGCAATGACGACATGCGTCCGCACAATTTAACCTATACGACGCTTGGCGCCGGGCTGTTATGGTTCGGCTGGTTTGGGTTTAACGCCGGCAGCGCCTTATCGGCCGACAACCTGGCGGCCAACGCGTTTGCGGTCACCCACTTTTCCGCCGCCGCCGGAGCGGTCGCTTGGGCCGCAATGGAATGGATCACCCGCGGCAAACCGAGCGTGCTGGGCTGCGCCTCAGGCGCCGTCGCCGGACTGGTCTGCATTACGCCGGCCGCCGGCTTCGTTTTGCCGATGCCGGCGCTGATCATGGGCGCGCTGGCCGGAGTGGTTTGCTATTACGCCGTCATTCATTTGAAAAACATCTTCCGCTACGACGACTCGCTCGACGCGTTCGGCGTGCATGGGGTCGGCGGAACCTTGGGCGCGATCTTGACCGGCGTTTTCGCCACGCGGCACGTCTTCGCCGAAGCCCACGGCGAGCCGATCGGCCTGTACGAAGGGGGCGGAATCTCGCTGTTGATCGGCCAAGCGGCGGCCGTCGGCGTCACGATCTTGTTTTCGTTAATCGTCACGTTTTTGCTCCTAAAAATCATCGACTTCACCATCGGTTTGCGCGTGCCGCAAGAACACGAGATCCGGGGGCTCGACCTGGCCGAACATGGCGAAGAGGGCTATATCTTCAATTAAGCGGTCGCTTTAGACTAAAGGAAGCCGCGCTCGGCGCCGCAAGGCCGAGCGCCGATTGCACGGAGATCGAATCAATATGAAAAAAGTGGAAGCGATAATTCGGCACCACAAGCTGGAAGACGTGAAAACCGCGCTCAACGAGATGGGCGTTCACGGCATGACCGTCAGCGAAGTGCAAGGTTACGGCCGACAAAAAGGACATACCGAAAGCTATCGCGGCGCCGAATACTCGGTGGACTTCGTCCCCAAACACAAAATGGAAATCATCTGCAGCGACGGCAACCTCCAGCTGGTGATCGATACGATTTTAAAATCGGCCCAAACCGGCCAAATCGGCGACGGCAAAATCTTTATCTACGACGTCAAACAGGCGATTCGCATTCGCACCGGCGAAATGGGGGAAGACGCGGTTTAATCAGCGCGGCGATCTCTTTTCGCCGCGAGTCGTCATGCGACGCCGCTCGACCGACCGTCGGGCGACGACCGGCGTCGCTCGCTAAGCTCCCCCTCATGATTCGTCCTCTCTACTAGCGCGCTTCTTTTGTACGGCGTTTGCGGCGCTCGATCTGACAAAATCGCTACAAACGTTACGACCCTTCTCACGCGCATGGCAAGCATGAACGGTCGATGAAATCAGAGCGGAACGGTTCGTTTTTATTTTCTTCGGCGGATACCGCAACCTACGTTTTCTCGTACTGCAGATCCCTATGAGAACGAGTGAAAATGAGCACCGCCGCCCTAACCGACAGCGCCGTCTCCGACGTACGATACGGTTGGCTTCGTAGCGCCCCGTTTGATCTGACGCTGATCTTCGGCGTTGCGATTCTCGCGCTGGCCTCCGGGGCGATCGTAACGGTTCGGCCTGAATGGTTTCCGGTCGTCCTGATTCTCGATTTGTGGCTGCTCGGCTATCACCATGTGATCGCGACCTTTACGCGGCTCGCCTTCGACAAAGAAAGCGCCCGCGAACATAAAAAATTGTTAACCGTGCTTCCCTGGATCGTGTTGGCGACGACGGCCGTCGTCGGACTGACGCTGGGCATGTGGGCCCTGGCGACGGTCTATCTGTACTGGCAATGGTTTCACTACACCCGACAAAGTTACGGCATCACTCGATTCTATAGTCGCAAGGCAGGCGGCGAATCGCCGCTCGACCAGCGGCTGACCACCTGGACGCTGTACCTGGTTCCTCTGTGGGGCATCCTTTATCGCTCGTACCAGGCTTCGCCCCGCTTTTTGGGCTCGGAAGTGATGTATTTGCCCACCCCGTACTGGCTGGTCGTCGCCGTCGGCGCCGTCGCCTTGGTCGTAACGACCGTTTGGGCGGTTCGCCAGGCGGTCATTTGGCGCGAAGGGCGAACCACTTTGGCGCCCATCTTTTACATGCTCACGCATTTGACGATCTTCGCCGTCGGATACGTGCTGGTTCAAGACATCGATCACGGCTGGCTCGTGCTCAACGTTTGGCATAACGCGCAATACATCTTGATCGTTTGGATGTTTAACGCCAATCGATTCAAAAAAGGGGTCGAACAGCAAAACTTGCTCCTCTCGGCGATTAGCCAAACGCATCCGTTTAACGTCTTTTGCTACTTCGTCGTCTGCTTGGGCCTGACCAGCCTGGTGTACGGCGTGATCTATATGCTGACCAACCTCAGCGTGATCGCGGCGATTCCGCTGGTCGCGATGGTCATTTACCAAACCATTAATTTTCACCATTACGTCGTTGACAGCCTGATCTGGAAAGCGCGTAAACGCAAAATTCAGGAAACGATGGAGATTGCCTCGTGAACGCTAACGCTTCCGCCCCGTTCTCGCCGACCGAGACCGATCTGCCGAAATTCAAGCGACTCGTTTGGGAAATGTGTACGAACGTCTTTTTGGCGGCGTTCTTCTTTCGTTTCGCCTGGATTCAAGGCGCGTCGTTTCTCGTTTCGTATCGCTTAAGCACCTTGCTGCTGTTGATTAAGGTTTCGAGCGACGTCTTCTTCTATCTGGTTCGACGTCCGCCGCAAAAAGTTTCGATCTCGCCTTACGACTGGGCGGTCGCTCTGATGGGCACCTATGCCGTCATCCTGTTTATGCCGGCGAGCCAAAGTCATGATTCGCTGATCGGCCAGGCCATGCAGTTTGCCGGACTCGGCCTGCAAATCTTCGCCATGGTTTCGCTCAACCGCAGCATCGGCGTGGTTGCGGCCAATCGCGGCATTCAAACAGGCGGCATGTACCGCTGGGTTCGACACCCGCTTTATCTCAGTTACGTCGTCGCCTTCGGCGGCTATTTGGTCAATCAATTCAGCTACTGGAATATTGCCGTCTACTGTGCGGCCGTGTTGCTGTGGTTGCTGCGAATCATGGCCGAAGAGCGTCTGCTGATGCAGGACGAAAGCTATCGCGAGTATGCCGAACGCGTTCGCTGGAAAATGATTCCCGGCCTCTGCTAACGCGACTTGCGCAGCCGCATCGCTTTCTCTTACAGGCCGCTATATTCGGCGCGTGAGTCGCGGGACTGCCGACGCACGCGCAAATCCTGTCCCGCGGTCCCGCGTCTCTGCGGCGCCGC
>JBITAD010000449.1:0-2504 GCA_044439945.1 Blastopirellula sp. JB062 | reverse complement strand
CGTCGAGGTAGAATATATCCATCAGGGATGACTCGCTGTGATCCAAAGAACGCTAAAGTCGGCGAAATAGCCGTAGATCGCCAAAACGACGGCGATCAATACGATGCCGACCGGCCATGCGAGCGGCCAAGCGGTCATATCGACGGCGCTGCTCGCTTGTTGCTGGTACGGAGTATTCATCGGCATGATCGCTCCGATAGCCAACATCATCACGATCAGCGACGCGAACACCACCCCCAGAAAATGAAATTCTCGAAACGGCCCGGCCAACAGCGCGGCGAAATTCGGCACGGAATATTTCATCGCCAGCGGCACAAAGTCTTTCAGCGCTTCCGGCATCGCGTCGTTTAGCGCGCTTTGCACGAAAAATTCAAACAGGCTCGGCCCGAAATATCCCAAGGCGATCGCCGCAAAGCCGACCACCAGCGCGACGTTGGCGGCGACAGCGGGGACCCGGCGAGTTAACAAGCCGATCAATACGACCGAGAAGATCGGAATAAAGTAAAGTCCGTTCATTTTTTGCAGATAGCCGAAAATGCTGTCTTGTCCGGCCAGCAGCGGCGCCACGGTCATCGACGTCAAAGCGATAATCGTGCCGAACCATTTGCCGGACGCGATCACCTCGTGTTCGGAAGCGGCGGGGCGAATCATCGGCTGATAGACGCCGAGGCTAAATAACGTGGCGGTGCTATTAAGCGCCGAGTTGAACGAACTGAGAATAGCGCCCATGATCGCCGCGGCGAAAAAACCTCCCAGCGGTTTCGGCAGCACTAGTTGCACCAGCTTGCCGTATGCCTGATCTTTCGATTCCATTGGCAGCGTTTCATGAAAAAGATGAAACGCAATGATGCCGGGCAAGACCAAGATAAGCGGCGCGAGGATCTTCAGGAAGCCCGCTAGGAGCACCCCTTTTTGGCCTTCTTTTAGGCTCGACGCTCCAAAAGTGCGCTGAATGATTTGCTGGTTGGTGCTCCAGTAAAACAGGTTTAACAGCAACACGCCGGTAAAGAGCGTCGAGAACGGAACCGAACTTTCGGGGCCGCCGATCGAGTTAAATTTTTCAGGATTCGCCGTCTTCAAAGTTTCGAGAGCCGTCAGCGGATTGGGATCGATCTGCGAAAGGCCGAACCAGACGATCAACGCTCCGCCGACCAACAAGCCGAAACCGTTTAGCGTGTCGGAGACGGCCACCGTGCGCAAGCCGCCGAAGATCGCGTATAGCGAGCCGATAATGCCGATCAGCCACACCACGACCCACATCAAAAACCAATCGGTCGACATGCCCAATACAGTCGGCACGTCGGCCAGACCCAGCATGTTTCGCAGATCTAAAATATCGATCATCCCTCGCGAACCGGTGTAGAGAATGATCGGCAAAAGAATGCCGGCGTAGGCGATGATAAAGATGAACGACGTGATCGACCGGGTCGCGGCGTTGAATCGGGTTTCGAGAAACTCCGGAATCGTCGCGATGCCGCTTTTCAAATATCGCGGCAAAAAGAAGAGGGCCATGATCACCAGCGAGAGCGCGGCGACGACTTCCCACGCCATCACGCACATGCCGTCTTTGTAAGCGGCGCCGTTTAGCCCGACCAATTGCTCCGTCGACAGATTGGTCAACATCAGCGATCCGGCGATGTAGCCCCCGGTTAAGGTCCGTCCCGCCAAAAAATAGCCTGCCGAAGTGCCATGTTGATCGCTTCGGGTGAGCAGCCAAGTGACGACGCCGACCAATGCGGTAAAGAAGACGAACGAGAGAACCGTGATCGACGTATCCATAAAGACGGACGCTCTGACGGAAAGGATGGGGGGCTGGGCAAACGGTTCAGCCTAATGAATCATGGGGCCTCGGCAAGGAGTTTTCGCTTCTCATTATTGAGTTTTTTTACCCGGGGGCTCGGGTGATTGCGGGTGCGGCTGGGTCGCAAGTCGTTTTTTGCCCGATTTTGGCGGCGCCCAGGCCGCGCATTTGGTCGTCGGCTGCAAAACAGAGTACAATGCAACGTGGATCGCAGGGCAAAAATTGCCGCAACTGCGTCTCTCTATTTCGCTCCTTCTATTGTCTGTTAGATACCGCCGATGATCTCGCGAATTCGATTGGCTTGGACTTCTTTGACTGCATTGTTTCTGTTGTCGCCGACCGCGATGCTGCTTGCTCAAGAAGCGACCGAAGAAGAAGATTTGGGCCCCAGCTGGGTGTTGAACTACATCCTGGTCGGATTATTCGTCAGCTTGGGGGTGATGGCCGTCACCTTTGCTTCGAATCGTCAAAACGAAGAACTGCGTCGCAAAGAGTTGCGCGAACTGAAAGAGAAGAACGAAGCAGGCTAACGCCTCTTGCGCGCGTCGACCGCCGCCAAAGGCTTGCCGACGCGCTTAAGTGCCGGGGGCATGCCGAACCGGCGACGACGACGGACGATGCCTTTCGTCAGGAAAGGGGCCCATGTACTCTCGATATTCTTCGGGGTATTCGTACGAGTTGCGGTACTTTACTTCCGCATGCG
>JBITAD010000448.1:0-2504 GCA_044439945.1 Blastopirellula sp. JB062 | reverse complement strand
GCAAAATGGCGGCGGCCCGAGAAAGTAGATTCACGATTACGCCTCCAGAAACCCGCGTGCCGATTCGCCGCCGACCTTCTGCAACACTTCTTGGAACGAAGCGGACATGTTGCCGCTTCCCTTTTGTCGCAAGTGAACCAATAGCGATTCGACCTCGAGCGGATCGGAGATCTCCGTTAGCGTCTCGGCGCCATGCGGGGTGACCGAGAGCAGAAGCAGGCGATTGCCGACCCGGACCAACTGCAATTGCTGCTTCCCTTGCAACTGCGAGCGGCCGAGCACTTGCACGACTTCTTTAGGTAATAACGAATTGGCGGTGGGCAACTTCTTTTTGCCCGCCCAGGCGAAGATCAAAAATAAACCGACGACCAGCATTAAGCTGGCGACGATCGTCGCAGTGCGTTGCTTTGAATCGCTTGAAGGTAAGATCGAAGCAGCCGGCGAATTGGGTTTCTCGCTTCGCTTCGGTAGCAGAAGCGCGGAGCTTGGCGACGCCGGCGAAGGAGTTTCGGCTGATTGAGAAACGATATGCGTCGGCGGCGCCGCTTTGACGTCGCGACGATCAGCGACCGGGTTGGCGACTGGATTCTCAGCGACGGCGGCATGACCGTTGACCATTTGCCCCGACGCGCCGTCAGCGTCAGGGGCCGCCGCAACAAGAGCTAGTACCAAGGTAATCGCGTGCATCCTTGCGCTCGCTGTAAAAAAAGATTCAAGCCGATCGCTATGGTTGGCCGAAAAAAGAAATAGGGAAATCCATTCCCGCTTTCTAGGGCGTGCCGATCATAGAAGCGGTCGACCTGCATGACAAGGCGAATCGCGATTTTTCGCATGCTAGCAGCGCCGCGAAACGAACGCTCAGCGACGCTTAGTCAATGCCGTCGCCGACAATCAACTCGGCGATGCGGACGCAAAAATTGTCGTTGAGCACCAAGACTTCTCCCCGAGCGATCATGCGTCCGTTGACGTAGATATCGACCGGATCGCCCGCCAGCTTATCGAGCGAGACGACGGAGCCTTTGCTCATTTTCAACACGTCTTCGAGATACATGTTGGTCCGCCCTAGCTCGATTTTGACGTCGAGTTCGACGTCGCGAACCAAATCGATCGTCGTTTTTTGGGTGCTTGCCGGTGCGCCGCCGAAATCGCGTAGTTGAAACAGCGCCGCATCAGGAGCCATTTCGGAGGGAGAATCTAACGAAGCGATCGCAGCTTGGGCTTGATTCAGCAGAAATTCGATGTCATTAGGTTCCATGCCGTCGGAGCCGCTTTGTTGGGCCGGCGCTGCGGCGGCCTGAGGTTTGGCGGTCGTTTTGGCGGTTGATCCGCCCCCTGCGCCGCCGGCAAGCAGCGCTTCGATCTCGTTTTGTCCCAACGACTCGACTTCGGCCGCTGGGGCCTTCGCCTCGCTGGACGGCTCGAGCTTTCCGGTTTGCGCTTGCCGCAACAGCTCTTCAATTTCGTCCTGTCCAATTTGATCGTCGTCGCTCATCGGAATCCGTTCCGAAAGGATGGCAAAACGCTACTGCTCGATGAATGAGTAGTCGCTGAAAATAACCGATTTAACGAGGGGCTTACCCAGAATGCGGTTTGTTTTCTCTAAAATCTTGCGCTTAAGCAAGCCCAAACTGGGATCGGTTAAATCGCTCACCTCCGAACTTCGGAGCGTGACGATCACTTGCTCTCGAAAGCGATGCTCGTTCTGCTCGATGAGCGATTCGAATTCGGCCTGATTCTCGGCATTGACCATCGCGTACAAATGAAAATCGATCCGCAACGTCGTATTGGCCAACGGCTGATAAGCGGTGATCCCGAAATTCTTCAAATCAATTTCGACGGTCGGCTTGTCGGTAATCGCGGTCAGTTCTTCAATATCAGGCTCGGCCGCCGAGTGTTGTCGCGCACGCAATTCAGCCGCTTCGATCACATCTTCAGGCGAAGGAATGACGAAATAGGCGAGCAAGCATTCGACGCCGACCAACGCCAGCACGGCGCCCAATATTTTGAGCTTGGTCACCAGCGTAGGCCCAGAGGCGCTAGGGGGCGTTTCTTCAGCCATGACAGCCGAACTCTCGGTCATAAAGGGTCGAAAAATGTTCTCTTCAACCCAAGCTTAGCATGCGTTTTGGCGCTACGGCGACTCGTCGCCGGTCGGTCCGCCATTGGTAATTCGCTGCGATTGCTCAGCGCCTGAACCGACCAGATCGTCTACGACTTCATCTAGCAAGAAGACTTCCACCCGGGGGTTTTGTTTCAATTTTAACGGATCGGTGCCGATATGAACCGGTTCATTCTTACCAGCCGTTGAAATCCGAATGCGCCGCGGATCGATTCCCAACGAGACGAGAAAATCCATCACGGCCCGGCAGCGTTCGTACCCCAGGTCGTAGTGATCGACGAACGGAGCGCCCGGTTCTAGCGGTTTTGGCGCCGCATGTCCCCGGATTTCGATCTTCTGCGGCTTGCCGCCGAACTCTTGCGCTTGTGCCTGAAGGTCGCGTTTC
>JBITAD010000447.1:0-2507 GCA_044439945.1 Blastopirellula sp. JB062 | reverse complement strand
GACAGCGAGCTAGTTAGCACGCCCCCAACGATGTTGACCAAGCTGGGAAATTCATCCGGCGTAAATTCGAGCGTAGCGTTAGAAGGCGGTCCGCTCGGAAAGTCGGCGGCGGACAGCATCGCCGTGATTCGAGCGCCGCCAGGGCGGTATTCGCACCGCATGTCAGTTACCTGTACATAACTGCGAGGCGTCAGAACGCGCACTGGCAGCTCTTGATGCAGTAGCGATTTGCCGCTGGTTTCGTCAGTTGCGTCAAGAGAGACGTTTGCTGGGGGAGATGGCAACGGAGCGGGAGGCGCAATCGGTTTGCCGGCGATTACGATCGGTGCGACGCCGCGCGGCGGGATCTCCATTTTTTGTTGATAGGTTTGACCTGCCGCTATCTTCAAATTGATTTTAAGCGCTTTGTCGGTCACGTTTCGCAAAAACCAATATTGACTTTGACGCCCTTTGATCGGTCGCAGATCGATCTCGCTTAATGCGGTTCGCGGGCCGTCTAGCGTCGCAGCTGCCAGCAATTCGAGCTCGTGATCAAACATCGGCGGCAGCGGAACTCGCCGATAAATCGTTCCCCAAGAGGTCTGCCAAGTCATTGTGACCCCTTTGACCGAGGCAAGTTGCGAGGGGGTCGCCTCGGGGGTGGCTTGAACGACGATCGTCGCTGCGCGATTCGGAACTTCGGAGACGATTGACGCCGTTAAACAGGAAGAGGGCGAAATGATGCCAATCTGCGGCGTTTTATTTTTGGCGTCAGGCGTGATAACCCGATAGTCGACTTCGATCGAAGTTCGCCCGTCCCGCGCTTCGACTTGGCTGATGCTATTGGAAAGCTGAAAAATGGGGCACGTAGCGACTAGCGCCAGACGTCGCTCGACGCTCTCGAAGAGATCGTCGTTCTGATCGACGCGCATCACTTTTGATTGTAATAATCGATAGTCCGCTTGCATTTGCAGCAAGGTCTGCCAGCGCTGAAGCGAATGGTTGGGCGTCGATTCGTTATTGGGGAAGTCGCGAGAAGTCGTTTCGTCCGTCGGCGTTTTCGAGTAATAAAATCCATGCAAATAGCAAGCGATTCGACCGTGGCTGTGCGCGTTCGCTTCGAGCTCGATATCGCGGGCCGGCAGCGGCGGTCGGTTCAAGCGGTTGACGGTTAATGTGAAAGAAGCCTTGCGCAGCGCTGCGCAGAGCGTCGCTCGGGTTGGGGCGGCGACCCATGGGGCGCGTAATAGTTGGTCGGCTTGAAGATAGACGGAAGCTGTCGGTTGCGGACTCGACAGATTTGCAATCCACTGATGAATCTCGGAATCGGCGGGGACCTGCGATAGCTTCTCTAACGTTTTCCCAAGTTGCGTGGAGATTTCGGTCGCTTGGTCGAGCGCGGCAACCTCGCTTTGACGATCGGTTGACGTTTTTTTCGCCGTCTCCAGAGTAAACTGCGACATCAAATACTTGGTTTGTTCCATCGCCGTGCGTAAAGTAACGGACGAATCAGGCTCGGTGATCGCTCGTTCCGCAATGAGCCAGTTAAGTCGATATGCCCGACGCGTTACGTCGTATGCGGTCGCTAATTGTTTTGACCGTTGGGCGAGTCGGTCAAGCTGCGGTTGCACGGCGTACAATTGCCGACCGTTCCAGGTTTGAGGTAAAAAACCTTGGGAAACGAGCCCCATCTTTGCGGCATGCAATCGCTGATCGGCGGCGGATAAAGCCGTTACGACCCAGGGGAAGGGCTCGAGTCTTGCGACAATTTCCTGCTGTTGCGTGACGCAATTATAAAATTGCAACGCATTCGGGTCGTCAGGTTGAAGGCGGGCGAGCCAGAGCCAATAGGCTTCTTCCAGTTGTCGCGGGTGCGTTTCCCATAACTCTAGAAGTTCGGATGCGGCGGCGAACTTGGTCGGATCAAATTTGGCGAGTTGTCTCAGTTGTTCGTCGATCGCCAAGGCGACCTCGATTCGAGTCGCCGTTTTTAATTTCGCTTGAACCTCTGACTGAAGTTTTTTTAGACCGGCGATGCGTTGAGCTTCAGGGAGCGATTCGAGATCGTCTGCAGAAGAAAAATAGGCGGCGACTTCGGTCGAAATTTGCGGGGGCGTTTGCAGTCCTTGTTCGCGATAATCGGAGAGCGAGACGTTCGGATAGGACGAGCGTAACGCGTCGTATTCTTCTAACTGCTTGTTTAAATAGTGATTGGCCAATTCAAAGTCGCGCTCGATTCGCTCCGGTTCGTCGCCCAGTCGCCACTGACGCTCGGCTTGCAATAAGACGCGGTCTAACTGATCGAACGCGCCTGGCACATGCTTCGATTTGCCGTCAGCGAACAACGAATTGCGCGTTTTCCAAGCGGCGGTGAGCCACTCCGGATACTTGCGTTCGGTTGCGGTGAGCGCCGGCAGTGGGTGGGGATTGGCGCACGAGAGTTCCCACTCTCGATTGGTTTTGCCAAGTAGATGCGGGGTTTGCACGATGCCGCTGGTCGCTAAACTGACTTCGATCGTCCGAGCTCG
>JBITAD010000446.1:0-2509 GCA_044439945.1 Blastopirellula sp. JB062 | reverse complement strand
CAGTCCCCACATCCGATCCTTTAACACGGCGGCGCCGGCGACGATCAACGGAATAACCGTCGTAACGATCAACATGCCCGACGTAATCCATTCGCCATAGAGGTCGACCCCGGCGTATTCAGGCCTTCCTTGCATCATGAAGTAAAGCCCAATGCAAGCCGACAACATCCAGGTCACCATCAATCCCCCCATCCAACAGGCGACGGCGCCGGCGTCATAAATGCGTTGCCGCTCGTTAGCCCATTGCACGAATCGCTCCCCAGCGGTGGGCTGGCGAATGCTCACTTTTTTCCCCGCCGCGGCCAATCGCAAATCTCGCGCTAGTTCAGCGCAGTTTTGATAGCGATGTTGCGGATCGCGTTCTAAACAATGAGAAACGATCGCCGCCAAATCGCGCGAAACTGCCGGATTCAAACGCCGGACTGAAACGACTTGCCCCCGAATGACCGCGTTGGCGACCGAAAAATAATTGTCTCCTTCGTACGGCGGTCGGCCAGCAAGCATCTCGTACAAGATGACTCCCAACGCATAAATGTCGGTCGACGGACCGATCGGTCCTCGCCCTTGGTATTGCTCCGGCGCCATATAAAGCGGCGTTCCCATCACCAAGCTCGTACTGGTGTCGCGCATCCGCTGCTCACCCAGTTTCGCTAACCCAAAGTCGGTAATCTGCGGCGTAAACGGCAGATCGTCGCACGGTTTTTCAGTCAGCATGACGTTGCTGGGCTTCAAATCGCGATGCACCACGCCGCGCTGATGCGCGTGATGCATCGCGTCGGCCAAATGGGCGATGACGTTAACGGCGGTGCGCAAGTTGCAAGGTTGATCGCGCTGCGCCATGTACTGCGCCAAATTTTGCCCCGGACAAAAAGCCGAGGCGATATACGAGACTTCGCCGACTTGGCCGGCGTCATAGACGGCGACCAAGTGCGGGTGCTCAAGCGATGCGGCGAACTCCGCTTCCTGATGAAATCGACGTCGCTGTTCGTCGGTCAAATCATCGACCCGCGGTATCTTTAGCGCGACGTCGCGATTCAGTTGCGTATCGACCGCCAAATAAACGACGCCAAACCCGCCCGCGCCGATCGAGCGGCGCACTTGATATCGGCCCAACCGCTGCCCCGTCGCCAACCCCAAAGCGGTCGAATCGCGCTGGTCGTCCGCTTGCGGACCCGTGCGGCCTGACGAATCTTGCATCGATTGAATTGCGTCGTGCAAACGCAACTGGCGCTGCAAACGCTCGGAGTATCGCGGAAAGCGTCGCGAAAATTCGGCGACTTCCAACGGTTCTGACAACGCACGTCGCAATTGCAGCTCGTTGTAAATCAGATCAAACAGATCGTCTTCATTCTCGCCAAGCTCTGGATGTTGCGACAAAAAATCTTCTACCGTCGGGCGCTCGCCCGATTGCCACTGGCGCGTTTGGTCATAACAAAGCCGATCGACCAGCGAATAAGGCGGCGAGTTCTCGTTGCCTGTCATTTCTCTCAATTGCGTTAAAACCAAGGCGTCAAATTACGCCCGATCCGTTCGATCGCACGGTGAAACCGTTTGCGCAGCGCTTCTGGCGACTCGCCTAACTTTTGTCCGATCTCTTCCCACTCGAAACCTTGCCGACGCAACGAGGCGATCTCGAACTCTTGCGTCGAAAGTTGCTGCTCTAACTCTTCCAGCAGTTCAGCAAGTTGGGCCGCGTCGATCGCTTGCTGATCAAGCCGCGGGCGTTCGTCCGGCGAGTCGGCGTCGCCTAACGGCCGAATGCGGCGAATATCTCGTTTTTCCGCCATTTGTGCGCGATAGGCGTCGTGGGTCTTGTTTCGCGCGATCTTCAGCAACAACCGCAACAAGTCTTGCGGCTCGGCAATCTCATACTGACCGGCCCCAACGCGCAAAAAGAACGAGATCATCACCGACTGGCAAATGTCTTGCGAGTCGACGACCCGTCGCACGGCGGCGCTGCGCAAGCGATAACGGATCTCCGCGCGTATCTCAGGCTCGTAGCAGCGAAACAACTGCTCGGCCGCGGCTGGATTTCCCTGACGGATTTGCCCGATCAGCTCTGCAATGTCAATCGAATCGTCCGTCATCTACGTCCGCGCCGAGATCGCTCAACAGGAAGGGAAATATCAAGGGGGCGCAGACCACTGCTTCACCGCACCCCTCCAGTCTAGCATCGAGTTCAGACCATAAGAACGGCTCGTAAAAAAACAGAGGTCCCGTTCCACTCGCCGGCTCTTAACGCAAAGTTCTCACATGGAGTATGCGGCAAACGCTTGAGCAAGTCCTAAGTCGCGTCATGTACACGGCGGTACCGTGACTTGATGGGCAGAATAAGCACGTTTTGCGATAGGTCAACTTGGTATTACCGCAAGATTTCTCACCCCAACCGCCGCCCAGCCTCACTTTGCCCAGCAAACGCTGGCGAGACGATCAATTCGCAAACGCTTCGCAAACAAAACAGAAACTGACAACTTCACAGTCTCGGTTACTTTTTGGCGTTCACTCACTA
>JBITAD010000445.1:0-2511 GCA_044439945.1 Blastopirellula sp. JB062 | reverse complement strand
GAGTGCGCGGCTGTTCGTAGCTGCGACCCTGCACTTGGCACCACTCGGGCACGCTGACCCCAAATCGAAAAGCGGCCAGTTCTAACAGCGGCACGTCGAACGAGCGACCGTTAAAGGTCACGAAAGTCGGTTTGCGGTACGCTTTCCAACCGCGCCAAAAGTTCTCGGCGATCCAGGGCGGTCGGAAGTGAGGTTCGTCTAATAAGACTTGATCTAACAGGATAAACGCGGCGTCGACCTTGGCGATGGCGACCGAGACCGGCATTTGAAACGTGTAAGGGATAAAGTCCGATCCCTTTTCGGCCATCAATTCGCTACGAAAGCGAGCGATCGCCTCGGCGGGCGACAATCGTTCGCCGGGGTATTTGATTTTGGCGACCAGCGCGCCATCGGCGACGCTCTCGATATCAAAGACCAAATAGCGAACCGGATTGCTGCTCATCGTGCGCGTCCTTTCTTCAAAGTATCGATTCGCAGATTACCAGATTCGTTAGTTCATGGCGATTGGCGAAGCGATTCGACCTTGTTTTCGCTCGTCGTCGTTTAACGCATCGGCATCACTTCGCGCGGCGCGTAACAGCTTTCGAGCATCTCAAGTTCGTCGTCGGTCAACTCGATTTCGAGCGCTGCCAACGCGTCGTCAAGGTGATGCGGCTTCGACGCGCCGACGATCGGGGCCGTGACGACCGGGTTGCTCAGCACCCAGGCCAATGCGACTTGCGCCATCGAAACTTCGCGGCTGGCGGCGATCGATTCGACCGTGTCGATCACCGGCTGATCGACGTCGGCCGTCTTGCCGAAGAGTTTGGCGCCGTAATTGTCGCTGCCGGAGCGCTCGGTCGATTGCTGCTGGCTCCAAGGCCGGGCCAATTTGCCGCGGGCGAGCGGGCTCCAGGGGATCACGCCGATTCCTTCTTCTTCGCACAGCGGCAGCATCTCGCGCTCTTCTTCGCGATACAGCAAACTGTACTGCGGCTGCATCGACGCAAAGCGGGTCCAACCGCCGGCGTCGGCCGTATACAGCGACTTAGCGAATTGCCAGGCGAACATCGACGACGCTCCGAGATAACGAACTTTGCCCGATTTGACGACCTCGTGCAGCGCTTCGAGCGTCTCTTCGATCGGCGTGTCGTAGTCCCAGCGATGAATTTGATAAAGGTCGATATAGTCGGTACCCAATCGCCGCAAACTCTCGTCGACCGCCGTAAAAATGGCTTTACGCGACAAGCCGCCGGCGTTGGGGCGCTTTTTCCAAGCGAAAAAAACTTTCGTCGCTATCACCACTTCGTCGCGCGGGGCGAAATCTTTCAGCGCGCGGCCCACAATCTCTTCGCTCGTGCCGGCCGAGTATGAGTTGGCCGTATCAAAAAAGTTGATTCCGGCCTCCCAGGCCTTTTGTAAAAATGGTCGACTTTGCCGCTCATCAAGCGACCAGGGATGCGATCCCGCTTCCGGCTCGCCGTAGGTCATGCAACCTAGACAAAGGGGCGAAACTTTCAAACCGGTCGCGCCTAGCGTGATATAGTCCATCGGTGAACTCCTAAAAAATGGTTATCGCAATACGTTTCGCACCTTGGTCGATGCGCGAAAAAGCCGAGCCTGACGGCTTAGCCTTTTCACGACTGAGCCGCGGAAACCGTTGCCCAACTTGCAACAGGACCGCGGGACAGGACATGTGCGTGCGTCGGTTGTCCCGCTGTCCCGCGTGCTGGTTGCGAATCGCGGTAAACGCTTGGCCTGCTTCGCTTAACGGAGAACAATGCGGAAACCTCATGGCAATTCTCCCGTTAAAAGGTGCGCAGAACGATCGTCACGGCCGGGTCATTGTTGGCGGCCGCTGCGGTCGAGCATTTCAATCGAACATGCAAATAATAAATAAAGTCTAAGACTTTGTCAAGGCATGTTTTTGAAAATGCGCATTTCTGAGAATGCGTCTGGCCCGAACGAGCCAGACGCGTTTTTGCCGGCTGGGGTTTACGTCTCGGCTGGAGGTTTTTCTGCGGCGGCGGCCTGACGTTGAGCGTGCAGTTGTTGCTCTTTGCCGATTAAACGCATCACGACATAGTAGAAGACAGGCGTAAAGATCAGCCCGAAGAAGGTGACGCCGATCATGCCGCTGAAGACGGCGACCCCCAATGCGTATCGCATTTCGGCGCCGGCCCCATGCCCGAACAACAACGGAGCGACGCCCAAAATAAAGGCGAAGCTGGTCATAACGATCGGCCGCAGCCGGGTGGTGCTGGCTTCGATCGTCGCGTCGATCAGCGGCAAGCCGTCTCGCTCCATCCGATCTTTGGCGAACTCGACGACGAGAATCGCGTTTTTACACGCGAGCCCCACCAGCACGACGAACCCGATCTGGACGAAGATGTTCAAATCCATCCGTGCGATCACCAGCCCGACCAACGCGGCCAACACGCACATCGGCACGACCAAGATAATGGTGACCGGCAGTTCCCAGCTCTCGTATTGGGCCGCCAGCACGAGGAAAACCACGACGATGCCGAAGGC
>JBITAD010000444.1:0-2522 GCA_044439945.1 Blastopirellula sp. JB062 | reverse complement strand
TTTTGCCGTCGGAACTGCGAGTTACGTGCGGGTTATTACCCGGAAACTTTTTGTGCGTGTCGTGGTAGTTGTGAATCGCCAAGCCCAACTGTTTCAGGTTGTTCGAGCATTCCAGTTTGCGGGCCGCTTCGCGAGCTTGCTGAACTGCCGGAAGCAAGAGAGCGATCAAAACTCCAATGATCGCAATGACCACAAGAAGTTCGACCAAAGTGAAGCCGCGTTTGACGCCGGAGCGAGACATAAGAAACTCTCTATTTACAATCATTTTTTGGGAGATGGAGTAGAAGGAGTCGTCGCCAACGCTTAGCGAGCGGCTCGGGGAGAGCGAATCTGATCCGCCGAAACGGAGAGATCGAATTGCAAATCGCCTTTCGGCGTCTGCGGGATGACGGCGTCAAACTCGCTGGTTGCGGGGCTCGAAAATTTGCCCCCCAACATGTCGTACGCCGAAATGTCATTGGCCGAGAGCCAAGTGAAAGTCACCACGTAACGGCCGGCGATCGCCCCGTCTCGATCTCCTTCGGTAGAAAGCTCAAAACGTCCCTCTTCATTCGTCACTCCGGTAGCAAATCGCTTGCTCGAGGGGAGCGTCGCATCGTCATGATGAAAAGTTACCGCGACCCGATGCGCCGGTTCGCCATTGATACGTATTACCCCTTCAACCGGATACTTCGGCTCGCCTTCGCCAACGCCGTTTGAACACCCGATGCAGAGAAGTCCGATCGCCAGAAATACGAAGCTTTTCAACGCTTCTCCCCTAAATATTTTGTTTCGCAGATCATTTGCAACGTTCGCCATGTTAGACACATGCAATCATATTGCAAGTGCCCTTCTATGGGAACTTCACGCCCGCTAGAACGTCGACAAGTTCCAATGGCGGGGGAGTGATTCGCCATCTCAGGGGCGTGCGATCCCGCTTAATGCGACAAGCGCCCCCCTAAAAGAAGGGGCATCGTTTTCAGTAGAGAAAGCCGCAATGCCGACGGCCAGTTGGCGCCAGATCCGCCGCTGGCGAAACGCCGCTACAAAACAAGCTGATACGTCAGAAATGCCAAGACCGTGCCCAAGATCGCCGTGCCCCAGGCGATCGCTGCAAACATCCCCAAAAAATAGCCGATATGCGTGAGCAAAGTCGAGCGAGCGTCGAGTTTTCCCGCGCGAAACGCTTCTAAATCAGCGGCGCCCATGCCCCAGGCCAACACGCCGAAAACAGGACAGCCGATCCACCCCAACACGCCGAATAAGACGATCAGCGCTCCCCGCTCGGTCAATATCGTGCTTGAGGTCGATCCCTTCGACTTGTCGGGCGAATCAGGCGCCGCAAAGGGATTGCCGGCGCCTAGCGTCGCAGGCAACCGAAGCGCCGGAAAGATCGTCGCCGCCGCTTGCCAAGGCCCGTCCGATGTCAGTCGGACGTCGCACCGATCGTCGACGCGTCCCTGGCAGACCCACTCTTCCAATTGATCGATCGGCATCGGCCCGTAAATTCGCCCCTCTGGTATCCGCAACGAAGCGACCGCAGCCGGTTCAATCTCGGGCTTTTCGTCGATTCGAAACTGATGCCCGCATGCGGGGCACCGTATCGAACCTTTCGGCGCAGCGTCAAGTTCTAACAACACCTGACAGCCGGGGCATTTCGAGGTAAACGTCATGAATCGTCAAGGATGCGAGAAATCGGCGTAAACGCCAACCTTATCGAACCTTTCGCCCGAGAGCCAATCGCGGCAGGTCAATAAGCAATTTACCGCGAATTGGTTGATTTTTAACGCCGTTTGTCAGTAAAATCAATTGATTATATTGTTCCCTCAAAGTGCCTGCTAACATCCGCGACCCACTGGTTCTGGATGGGCGCCTAACTCACCCCTCTAGGTGAGCTTCGTCATGGACCTGAACTCCCTTTATATCCTCTACGGCGGCGTCGGTTTGGCGCTGATTGCGATTCTCGCTTTTCTCATCCCCTTCGTGCTGCGCATGAGACGCCAATCGCAAAACTCACGAATCGACGTCACATCGGCTCGCAAACGGTTCGCCCTGCAGCGCGAACTTCTCGAAGCGAAGTTCGAAACGATCGCCAGCAACTCGGGTCGCCCGCGCGGCCTAGCCTGGAAAAACTGCGATTTTCAATCTGAAGTTCAATTTGCCCGCGATCCGGCCAACGAACAACTTCGCGCGTTCGTCGCCGTCACCATACAGTTTGAAGCGATCGAAGGGGGCGGCATGGAAGAAGTCGCGGCCGTCTCTAACTTGCGGGCCGCCACCGCCGTCTTTTCGTATTCGGAAGATGGCTGGGTTACCGACGGTCGGACCATCTTTAATCTCAACCCGCGGCAAGCGATCGAATACTATCACCACACGCCCGAAACCGCTCCCGCCGCCGCACCCTAAATCGCCCCCTCAGTCTGTCGCCCAATCAGGCCGCCCCTGGGATTTCCGACAAACGGAAATCAAGGTAACATAAACCGTTACGGCGCATCGCGCCCCAAGGGCCAGTAGCTCAGTCGGTTAGAGCAGGGGACTCATAA
>JBITAD010000443.1:0-2530 GCA_044439945.1 Blastopirellula sp. JB062 | reverse complement strand
AGCGCCGGATAGCGACTTGCACGTGCGTAAGTGGCGCCCCAGCGGCTTGACCACAATTTCTTCCGAGTCATGCAGGTTATCGACCGCCAGCCCGTACCGCGTGCGACCAGTCTCGACGACGATGATGCTGCTGCTCGAAGAGGTCGCACCGGTTTCTTCCAGTTGAAGAATTTCGTTCATGCGGACGATCGGCAACAGCGAACCGCGTAAACGCAGCATTTCGGCCCCTTTGACTCGCGTTAGACGCTGTTCGTCTTCGGCGCGGATCCTCACCAGTTCTGAGATGTTCGCTTGCGGAACGGCGTAACGGTTGCCGCCGGTTTCGACGATCAATGAGGGAATAATCGCCAGGGTGAGCGGCAGCGTGATCAAAATATTCGTACCGCGGCCAATCGTCGATTCGACGTCGACGGTGCCTCCCAGTTTTTCGATGTTGCTACGAACGACGTCCATTCCCACGCCGCGACCGCTGACGTCGGTCAGCTTTTCCGCCGTCGAAAAGCCGGCGTGAAAGATCAAGCGAACCGCATCGCGGTCGCTCATTTGTTCGGCTTGGTCTTGCGAGATGACCCCTTTGGCGATCGCCTTTCCTTTCAACACGGCCGAGTTAATGCCTTGACCGTCGTCTTCGATTTCAATCCGAACTTTACCCGCTTGGTGATACGCGCGAAGCTGAATGCGCCCGGTCGGACTCTTGTCGGCGACCAGACGTTTCTCAGGCGTTTCAAGACCATGATCCATCGCGTTGCGAATCAGGTGGGTCATTGGGTCGCCGATCGCTTCGATAATCGATTTGTCGACCTCGACTTCTCGCCCGTCAATTTGCAGATTGCATTCTTTGCCAAGCTTGGCGCCCAAATCGCGAACGACCCGAATAAAGCGGTTAAAGACCGATCCGATCGGTTGCATGCGAGTTTGCATCACCGCTTCTTGCAGTTCGCTCGTCACTTGGTCTAAGCCTGAAGCGACCGTTTCGAGGCCGGTATCGTGTTTGCACGAGATCGCCTGCAACACTTGGTTGCGGCAAAGCACCAGTTCGCCAGTTAAGTTCATCAAGCGATCAAGCACGCTGACCGGCACGCGAATGTTGGTTTCGACGTTGGCGCCTGCCTCGTTCCGGTTTTCGTCGCCGTTTTTCGCAGGCGAAACGGCAGATGCCGGTTCCGGTCGAACGTCCGCAGCGATCAGCGCGGCGGCGGTTGGCGCCGTCGGCATGCAATCGTCAATTGTCGGTTCTTCTTCCAAAGCGGGTTCCGCGGCTTCCAACGCGGGCGATTCAGCGATTTGCGGCGCCGCGCCGGCTGCGATCTCGTCGAGCGGCTGAACGAAGTTATTGATCGGAGTCGCATCGGAATTTTCGATGTTGTTGATCATCGAGCGTAGATGATCCGACGCGCGAAGCATCACGTCGATCATCGACGAATTGGGAGTCAGTTCTCGATTACGCAGCTTGTTCAGCACGTTTTCGAGGCTGTGCGACAGATCATTAATATTACGCAGACCGAGGAAACCGGCCGCCCCTTTAATCGAATGAATCGCGCGAAAGACCGTATTGACCAGATCAAGATCAATGTTGGATCCGCCAGATTCGATCGCCAGCAATTGCGATTCGACGTTTGCAAGATGCTCGATCGATTCAATCACAAACTCAGCGACTAACTCATTGTCTTCGTACATCATCACCATAGATTCCTGAATTGAATCAATCCAAAGTCGTCGTCAGTTGGGCGAACTCGCCCGTCGTCGTTGACGATAGCGTTTCGCTGAGAGATGAATTTTCCAATTGTCGAAGGTATTGCGCCAAATAACGATTCAACGCTTCAGGCGTCATAGCGCCGACTCGAAAGATCGCATCTTGCGGCGTGGTCGATTGTCGCTGCTGCTGTTGCAGCAAGCGGTCGACTTGATCAGGCGTAAGAAACCCGAGTTCGATCGCCGTTTCTCCAAACATCGTCTGGCTGTCGGCTTGGCGCTCTAGAACTTGCATCAATTGTGCGATTCCGAGCAGTCTTAAGTTCAATGCGATTTGGCCGATCGGCTTTACCGTGCGAGCGTAAGTCGCGCGAACGAGTTCGAGAATTTCAGGCGTGATTGCGCCTTGCCGGACCAGGTACTCTTCAAACTGGCGCCAATCAAAGCTGGTCGGCAGTTGTCCCGCAAGCGATGGCGAGTTGAAGTCGTCGTCTTGCAGTTTGGTTTTGATCGCCGAGGTCTGTTTTTGAATACGCAATTGACGAGCCGCGAAAGCGGCCGCCGTTCGCCAGTGATCGATTCGGCGAAAGGAAGCGTCGAGCGCGTCTAGCAGCGGTTGGAGATCGTCGAGCGGCTTAAATAAGCAGTACTCGGCCCCCAAGCGAAGCGCCTCGAGCACGAAATTCATCTTCACGTAACCGGTCAACATGATGACCGAAGTCGTGCTGTCGAAACGCTTGATCTGCTCCAACGCTTCCAGCCCGTTGAGTTGCGGCATCTCGATATCGAGTATCGCCACGCGATACCCGCCGTTGACCAAAGCGCCCCACCAGCGGGT
>JBITAD010000442.1:0-2532 GCA_044439945.1 Blastopirellula sp. JB062 | reverse complement strand
ACGCCCCCGATTTCCTATGCCAGTTCCCGCGCGGTGCTCGCAGTCACCGTATCAGGCCGCTCGTCGCATTCATTGAACAAGCGCCTACTCTCCCCCGCTCCGCCAGATAAACCGCAAGAAAATACCGCCCGCATGCAACCAAAATGCTTTTGCAACCGCATGGCATCTGGTATTCTAGTGCCGTTACGGCCTCGTCCCGCTCGGGCACGCTACGGATCGAACAGCGGGCTTTCATCCTCCTGAAACGATTCGCCCTCTTAAGGTTCCAGCATTCCGGCGGCGCGCCGATTGTCCACGTTTTGACGCATCCCCGCGTTTTTTTCGTCGCACCATGTCCGACATTGCAGTCGATTACGACCCGTTCGCCGAATCGCTTTGGGGCGAATATGCGCGGATGCTGCTTATCGGCACCGCGGCCTGCTCGGCGGCGGTTTGGGCGCTGCAGTTAATGGTCGAACCGGCGGCCAGCGTGATGGTCATCGCCAACATCCTGCTCTTAGGCGCTGCGGCCAGCCGTCGTTTCGAGGGCCTTCGGCGACTGGCGGTTATAATATTGCTAATCGTCGGGGTCGTCGCGGCATTTGCCGTCAAACAAGATCCGACAATCTGGTGGCGCCCGCTCGCCTTCTTTTCTCCGCTCGTCACAGTCGGCGTGTTGCTCATGCTGGCGCTGCGCGACGGCTGGATCGCAATCCGCATGCGTAACCTAAAAATATCGCCGGGCAAAATCGTCATTACGGCGGCCGTCATCGCCGCAGTCACTTACATGATCGTGGTACCCGGCGTCGCCGCTCTGCTGAAGGGTTTTCAGGAAGTTCCGCACAGCCATACGCTCGAAGACTTGTCGCCGCTAGAAGTGCTCCGGATTCGCAGTTCTAAACTAGCGGTCTTCGTTATCTTCGCTTACGTCGGCGCTTGCGTCGGCAGTTTTTTAAACGTCGTCGCGGCCAGCGCTCCGCGCGGCGAGCCGATCGCCGCTCGTTCGTCGGCTTGCCCCAAGTGCGGAACCCCGATTCGACGCGTCGACAACTTGCCGATCATCAGCTATCTCTGGCTCGGAGGTCGTTGCCGCGCTTGTCAGACGGAAATTCCCATTCGGTACTTCACTGTCGAATTGGTCGGGTTCGCGATATTCGCGGCGCTGTTCCTGTACGAGCTGATCACCGGCGCCGCCAACGTGCCCGGCTTTCGGCATTATCACTACGCCGGCATCCTCTGGATCATTCTGTACACCAAGTGGCCGGTCGTAGGCGTCTACTTCTTGCACTGCATGCTGTTCAGTTGCCTGCTAACCCTCGCTCTGATCGAACAAGAACGGTTACGAGCGCCGCGCTGGATGACCCTTTCCCTGCTGGTTGGTTTCGCAGGCGTCGTCATCGCAATTCCGACGATGCTTACCGTATCGCTCGGAGACCAAACGCCGCTATCGCTTCCCACGACGCTCCCTGGCTGGCTCGATCGGGCTGCGACCAGCGCGGCCGGCGGCTTGCTCGGCTGGGCGATTGGCAAACTCGGCCAGTCGAATCGTCTCCGCCGCCGCCAATTCACCGCATCGCTTCCCCTGGGCTTCGCGATCTTAGGTCTTACGCTCGGCTGGCAAGCGGTTCTTACGATCGCCGTCATTTGGCTAATCGCCATGAAAGCGTTGAAGCAGTTCGGCGGCAGACGAACGCGTCCGCAATGGCTAACGGCGACCACCTTGCTGTTCGCAATCGCCATGCTCCACCACCCCGCCTGGAAATGGCTAGCCAACCACCTTTCGCTTTAAGCCCAGCCAAACGTCGGTTGCGATAGCGACGTCTCTGTCTCACGCCGCTCAGCAAGCCGTCGCAACACCCTCGTGCTGAAGCGTCATGAGCCCCCCCAATTTGCGCCGACAGGGCGCCCACGGCGATCGCTCGTTTCCTATCTGCTCACCGGGCAAATAGTGCAACGTTTCACGAATGAGCCCGCCGCTTATTAGCAATGAAAAGCGGACATCCTGACTGAATTCGTCTGGAGTCTCCAGCGTCTTGAAATTCTCAATGACAGATTGCGGAGCCCCTATGAATTCTCTCGTATAGGCGCCATCAATGCGAAGATTCGAAAAGTTATTGGCATTTACCTTCAAGCCTGCGGCGACCTTGGCAGGGAGCTCCACTTGAGCAACGGCAGAACAAGCGATTAAAAATAACGCGCCGGACACTTTATTTCTCGCTTTCTATTTGCACCCAACAAGCGACAGCAAAGGCCTCCTCACCATCGGTTGTATTGTAATCATAAATCCGATTACTGCGGCCAAGGGGACAATCCCCACCTTGAAAACAGGCCCGACGCCGGGCGACTGAACAATCGCCTCGGCTGATTACGTTTCACGGCCAAGCAATAATCAGCTCACCCTGTTTCATGTGTTCGGTCTGATTTGGGGATGAAGATTTCACCGATTCGATATAAAATCGCGCGAATAAGTGATGAGTGCTCGATCGAACATATACAGCAAGGACGCTTCGTTGATCAAGACTGCGAAATTATCGCCCTGTGGGCTCTACCGAT
>JBITAD010000441.1:0-2535 GCA_044439945.1 Blastopirellula sp. JB062 | reverse complement strand
AGTCGGGGTAACAGGATTCGAACCTGCGACCTTTTGACCCCCAGTCAAACGCGCTAACCAGGCTGCGCTATACCCCGATTTCGTCTGGTGATGTTGACGAAACGCACAATTTACACCGCCTTAATTTCTCTGGCAAGGGCAGGGCGACGCGGCCCAACTGCGGCGGGCCGTGCTGGCGGAGGGCTGCGGACGTTGTTTTCGCGGGCGAAAGCGTAAAATTTGGACGGAGAAAAAATCTGCCCGCTGCGCGGATTGGTCGCTAATTGCGGGCATCTTACTTGCGACGAGCGGCTTCGGCGGCGACGTCGCTCGATCGGGTTGGCGTCGCCCATCTACTCAAGCGGGGCGAATCGTTTGATACTCAAAGCAACGATCTTGCCACGAGCGAGGGCAGGGGGACGAAAGGTTGTGCGGCGGGCGAAAACGCCAGAGAGAATAGCCAGGGTGATGGAAGCGGAGTTTTGGATTGACGTCGGCGGCACGTTTACCGATTGTTTGATGCGCACCGCCGTTGGAGAAACGAAGCGCATCAAGGTATTGAGCTCTGGCAAATCGCAAGGAACCGTCGGTCCCGGCAGCAACGCCGCTGAAGTGGTCGACGACGCACGGCGCGGCGACCCGCCCGACGTGTGGCGCGGATATCGCTTGCGGTTGCTTGACGCCGCCGGCAGATCGTTGGCCGCGCGGCGCGTCGTGCGGTTTGACCCGATCGAAGGGAGATTGACGCTCGATTTTCCTTGGGAGCAAACGCCGTCGCCAGGGACGATTTATCTGCTGGAAGGGGACGAAGCGGCGCCGTTGTTAGCGATGCGGAGATTGTTGGGTCTTGCACGCGATCAAGCGTTGCCCCAGGTCGACGTTCGTTTGGGAACGACTCGCGGGACCAATGCGCTGTTAACCCGCACAGGCGCCGAAGTCGGTTTGGTGACGACCGCCGGTTTTGCCGACGTTTGGGAGATTGGGTATCAAAACCGCCCGCGACTCTTTCAGTTGAATATTCAAAAGCCGACATCGCTGGTGCGTCGCGTGGTCGAAATCAACGAACGGCTCGACGCCTTCGGCAACGTATTGACGGCGATCGACGAGCCGGAAGTCGAACAGCAACTGCGAGCATTGCATGCGGAAGGAATTCGTTCGCTGGCGATTTGCTTGCTGCATAGCTATCGGCAACCGATTCATGAACGCCAAGTGGCCGCGATCGCGCGGCGCGTCGGGTTTACGGAGATTAGCGTTTCGCATGCTGCGGCGCCGCTGATCAAATTGGTAGCGCGAGGCGACACGACCGCGGTCGACGCTTACCTCAATCCATTGCTGCGCGACTACGTCGCCGAAATTCGCGATGCGTTGGGCGCCGGCAGTCGGTTGCGTTTGTTGACTTCGGCGGGCGGATTGGTCGCGGCCGAAAATTTCTCGGGCAAAGACAGCATCTTATCGGGGCCGGCCGGCGGGGTCGTCGGATATGCGGCAATCGCCCAGCAGGCGGGCTTCGACAAGGCGATCGGCTTTGATATGGGGGGCACCAGTACCGACGTCTCTCGTTTCGACGGCGCATTTGAACGCCAGTTTGAGACTGAAAAAGGAGGCGTGCGAATCGTCTCCCCAATGATGGCGATCGAAACGGTCGCGGCCGGCGGCGGTTCGATTTGCGATTTTGACGGAGTCAAGCTAACCGTCGGCCCGGCCAGCGCCGGCGCCGATCCTGGCCCGGCATGTTACGGATGCGGCGGGCCGTTGACGGTGACCGACGTCAACTTGGCGCTGGGCAAATTGCAAGGGGCGCATTTTCCGTTTCGCTTAGATCGATCTGCGGTCGAGCGGCGTTTGAAAGAGATGGCGACCAAAATTGAAACGACACTGGGCGAGCGGATGTCGTCTCAAACGCTGGCGGCCGGCTTTTTGCAGATCGCCAACGCCAACATTGCGGAAGCGATACGGACCATTTCGGTGGCCAAAGGGTATGACCCGCGGGCGTACGCGCTGGCGCCGTTTGGGGGCGCGGCTGGGCAGCACGCTTGCGCCGTGGCGGAATTGTTGGGGATCGAAACGTTGCTCTCGCACCCTGACGCCGGGATTCTCAGCGCTGTCGGCATTGGGGCGGCGGCGACGACCCGTTTCGCGTCGCAAGGCGTTTATCGCCCGTTGGAAGAGTGCGAAGCGACGTTGGCGGATCGATTCGCCGAATTAAACGAAGAGGCTCGCCGGCAAGTAGCCGCCGACGGAATTGCGGAACACGCGATTCACTGTCGCAAAGAGGTCGAACTGCGCTATCAGGGTTTGGAAGCCTCGCTGTCGATCGATGCGGAACCGCTGACCGACCTTGCTGAACGCTATCATCAAGCGCATCAACAGCGCTACGGATATTGCCGCCGCCAGCATCCGATTGAAGCGGTCGCGGTTCGCGTCGAAGCGATTGGCCAAGAGAAAAGCGACATGCCGAAAAGTCGACCGGCGGCCGAGTATCGCCCTTTGCGAGAGAGGGTGGCGAATGTTGTTTTCGGCGAGGGAGAAACCGAAACCGCTTTATTCCGGCGCGAT
>JBITAD010000440.1:0-2536 GCA_044439945.1 Blastopirellula sp. JB062 | reverse complement strand
TCGACCATCACGCCGGGGGCGTCCTTGCGCAAAAGCGTAAAGAATATCGCATCGCCAAGGCTGAATTGGGCGAAATCGATCCGACCAGCGAAGCGATGCGATTGAGCATGCTCGGCATGGACGGCATCGCTACGCTGATCTTATGGAATCAGCTGAACGAATACCAAAAGACCGAGCAGTACGATCACGTCAACGCGATCTGCGAGCAGATTACCCACTTGAATCCCCACTTTTTAAGCGTGTGGGAATATCAAGCCTGGAATCTCTCGTACAACATTTCTCGCGAATTCGACAACTATCGCCACCGCTATTTGTGGGTCAAAAAGGGCCTCGAATATCAGATGGGCGGCACGCGTTACAATTATGACGAACCCAAATTGATGAACGCGGTCGCTCACTTCTTCGGCATTAAATTCGGCTACGCCGACGAAAAAGCGCAGTACCGCCAACTCTTCCCTGATGACGAAGAGTTCCACGCCGAAATCGACGATTATCTGACCAAAGCCGGCTACGATGTCGAACAAGACGCTCGCGGAGTCGAAGGGAAGCCAGATAACTGGCTCGTCGCGCGGCTCTGGAACCTCTGGTCCGAAAAAGTCGTCGATACCGGTAACGGCAAAATCGGCAACGCTTCGCCGGCGATCTTTTTCTCTAACGCGCCGAAGCGGATGATGAGCTTCGCCGAGTTCATCGAGAAAGAAGGCGCCATCGGCGATACGGCGCAAACCGCGTGGGCCAACGGTCATCAAGACTGGACGACCGATTACGGCGATCGCGACTTGCCGACCAGCTGGGGCATTCCGGTCAAACTCAACGATTTCAAACGCCACGCGGCCGAACTGAAAAAACTTCGCGCCAGAGCTAAAGAGTTGGTCGGACCGATCGAAACGAAAATTCGGGAGGAAAAAGAGGCCAATCTGCCCGAAGATCAACGCGCCGCTTTAAAAATCCCTCGAGCGAAACGATCAAACGAAGAATTGATCGCCGCCCGTAAAGGCGAAGAGGCGATCAAGCCGACTCCTCCAGAGATCCTGAAGTTCATCGACGATCCGCAAGAAGCGATCGAAGTGCGTCGCTTGTATCGTGAAATCGCCGATCTCGAATTTTTACAAAGCATCATCGACAAGCAAAAAAGCGTCGTCCATTTCGACTACTGGGAGACCCGTTCCTCGACCGAAATGACCGATCGCGCGATCAAAGCCCGCAGCTTGGTCTATCAAGCGAAACAGGCGTTCGAGAACGCCAACCTGGTCGAAGCGCGCGACTTATACGATCAAGCCTGGAAACTTTGGGCCGAGATTTACGCGGAACACCCCGAACTGGAAGACGACGCCGCCAGCGGCGACCTGTCGGAAGAATTGAAAACGTACGCGCAATTGTTAGAGCAACTGGGCGAGACGCTTCCTGCCGACTTCCCGCTAATGAATTTGATGGAAATTCATATCCCCGGCTTCCAACGTCCTACGCCTCCGGCCGAATCGCCAGCCGAAGAGCCGAAAGCGGAAACGGCGCCGTCCGACGAGACGGAGTCGAAGAAACCGGCCGACGACGAAGCCCCCGCGAAGCCGAAAGAAGCGTCCGAAACCGCCGCCGAAGAAAAACCGGTCCAGGACGAACCTTCAGCCGAGAAGCCTGCCCAGGCTAACGAATCCGAAGCGGCGGCCTCCGCGACGGAATAGCTTCGCGAGACGAAAACGCGTATTCTAAAGAGCGGCGGAGCTTTGGCTTCGCCGCTTATCCTTGCGCAGGCGACTGCGCTGCTACTCATCTCGCTTCTCTCGATCTCGCACGCGCCCATGACTCACGAAAAATTCGGCCCCTACGTGATCCACGAAACGCTCGGCCGCGGCGGAATGGGAACCGTTTACGTCGGCGTCGACGAACGAACCGGCGATCGTGCGGCCATCAAAGTGTTGCATAGCGGCGCCGGAAGAGGCGGCGGGCGCGAACGCTTCGAGCGCGAAATCGCCACTCTTAAAACGCTCAAACATCCGCATATCGTTCGCTTGTTCGGCTACGGCGAAGAAACGGCCGGCATGTTCTACGCCATGGAACTGGTCGAAGGAAACAGCCTGTCCGAGCTTATCCAGCGCAAACGCGACTACACTTGGCGCGAAGCGTTTGAAATCGGTTTGGCGATCGCGCAAGGCTTGAAACATGCCCATGATTTCGGCGTTATCCATCGCGATATCAAACCGGCGAACATCCTGATCGACAAAGAGGGCAACGTCAAAATCTCCGACTTCGGCATCGCCCGACTGTTTGGGGCGACCGGCGTCACCGCCGACGGCGGCATCATCGGCACCGCTGATTTTATGGCGCCGGAGCAAGCTTTCGGCGAGCCTGTAAGCCCCCGCAGCGATCTTTACAGCTTGGGCGCCGTGATCTATGCGATGCTGGCCAAGCAGCCCCCTTTTCGGGCCAAGTCGGTCACTGAAGCGTTAGACAAGCTGCGTCATTCCGACCCGCCCCCAATCGATCGATTGTGCGACGGCGTTCCGGAAGAGGCGGCCGAAATCATTCATCGCTTGCTCGA
>JBITAD010000439.1:0-2538 GCA_044439945.1 Blastopirellula sp. JB062 | reverse complement strand
GATGTCGAACCGTCGCCCACTTGCCGCGTAAGTAATCATGACAGCCACACTTGAAATGACGCAGAGCGCTTCTGAGTTTACGTACCTCGAACCGATGTCCGATGAAGAATTGATTCTCGGATATCGGGAAACTGGGGACCGTGAGCTTTTTGAAAGCCTCGTCAATCGTTACGAACGGGAGTTATTCAACTACCTACGGCGTTATCTGAACGACGCTGAAATGGCGGAAGACGCCTTTCAGGCCACTTTTTTACAAGTGCACCTGAAATGCGATTCTTTTGAGGAAGGACGGCGTTTTCGTCCTTGGCTCTATACGATCGCCACCAATCAGGCGATCGACGCCCAGCGTCGTTCAAAACGGCACAAAATGGTCAGTTTGGACCGAACCGGTCGCGAAGATTCCGACGATATCGGAGGCTTGGTCGACCTGTTGGTCAGCGGCGAGCCTGCTCCTGCCGCACAAATTGACGATGCCGAGCGCCAAACGTACATGCAAGAGGCAGTCAAACAATTGCCGGAAACGTTACAAGAAGTTGTGATTTTGGTTTATTACCAAGGCCTGAAATACCGCGAAGCGGCCGACATCTTGAACATTCCGGTCGGAACTGTCAAAAGTCGACTGCATTCCGCGGTGATCAAGCTGACCGAAGCTTGGAACCGCACTTACGCCAACGACAACCATGATGCGTGACAATCTACTAGGTTATCTGCTCAACGCCCTGGATGAGGACGAAGCCCGTGAGGTTGAAACGACCGCCGAGCGATCGCCCGATACGAAGCGAGAGCTACAGCAACTGCAGTCGCATGTCGACTTGCTCGAAAATTCTTGGGTCGATGTCGCTCCGCCCGCCGGTTTAGCCGCGCGGGCTTGTGCGTTTCTTGACGCGCCGGTCGGTCGCCAATCTTCATCTTCTTTCGCCGATACGGCCGACGACGAGCCCGTGCCCCCGGTCGACCAGCGACCTATTGCGAAAAGCAGCCGTGCGTTTGAAGCGGTCACCTCGGACTCGTCCCGATTTACGATGGCCGACATGTTGGTCGCCGCCGGAGCTTGTCTCGCCGCTGCGGTGATCTTCTTTCCCGCGTTGGCCAGCAGTCGCATGTTGGCTTCGCGATTGCAATGCGAAAACAACCTGCATCAAGTCGGCATGGCTTTGCACGAATTCGCTTACCAAGACAAACAGCAAGCTTATCCGGCGATCGACACCGACGGTCCCGCCAATTTTGCCGGCGCTTTCGGTTTGCCGTTGGTCGAACAAGGTTTTTTAAAATCGCCCGAGTATCTCAGTTGCGAAGCGAACCGCACGCAGCGCGACAAATTTCGTTTGCCCACGCTGCAGGAAGTCGCCCAAGCGACGCCCGATCAAATTCCAGGTCTCCACTCGAATTTTGAGCTGGTCTACAACTACAACTTAGGCACGCAGCATAACGGTCGAGTGATTCCTCCTAAAATGCAGGGCAGAGCCGATTATCCGGTCGCCTCGGATATTGTCCGCGTTAACAATAAGGGGAAACTAGCCCCCAATGGGCACGGGATAACCGGGGTCAATATTCTCTTCGATGACGGACGCGTCGAGTTCATCCGCATGGATGAAATTCCTGATCTGGTGCGTCAGTATTATTTCAACGATCTAGGCAAGGTCGAAGCCGGGGTCAACGAGAACGATCCGGTGTTGGGAAGCGGCTTTACCAAGGCGATCGCCGGGCGTTAAGTTCTTACGAATTTGGAAAAATAACGGATTTGAGCGTTACATAAACGCGATTTCCAGCTAGATTAGGGAAACTTTGCCGCGGCAAAGTCGCTATTCTTTACCCGGAACACTTCAATTTTCGATTGACGCATCATGCGCCGCACGGGCGATTCGACGACGATCTATTCGCGTAAGCTGATCCAAGAATCCTTGCAACTTGGGTTCTTTTTTGGCGCCGGTTTGGGCATCTTGGCCGGCGCCGCCGTCGGCGTTTACTTGCATGAGAACCTGCTGAGTCAAGCGATCGGTTTAAGCGTCGGCGGCAGCTTGGGCGCTCTTTACGGTTTGCGCAGCGGTTTTAAACGGGCACGTTTGGCGGCCCGACAAGTGACCGCCAGCTAAAGACGCATCTGTCGTCTTCATCGCTTTCGCATCATACGCCAAAGTTCCGCTTACGGCGGTTGCTGGCCGGGGTCTTGCTGATGGTTCGCTTCGTCTGGCATGTTCGGTTCGGCGATCGAGTCGGACCAAGGGTTTTCCCAACGGCCCCAGCCTGACAGGTATTCTTGAAAGACGGCCGTTTCGCTCGCACGTTGTTCGAGCCAAATTTTGGTTTGCTCGATTAACTCCTGCTCGCGTTCAAGCGGAATCATCCCCAGTAAGACCGCCGTCCGTAAAAAAACGAAGTACGTATCTAACACGTCGCAGCGACAATAGTCGTTAATCTCAGCCAAGCGACCTTCGTCGTACAAGTCTTGGACCATGTTTCCTTCGATTCCCATCTTGCCGGGCTTGCCGAGCAAGTTGGCCGCCAGGTTCAGCCCGCCCGTAAAGCGAGTCGCACCGT
>JBITAD010000438.1:0-2540 GCA_044439945.1 Blastopirellula sp. JB062 | reverse complement strand
GAGAGACGTAACCAGTTTCGTGCTAGGGAAGTTCGCTTCCCAGGAGCGGGCCAAGATCGACTTTTCGCTCGATCGTGCGGTGCGCGGCGTAGCGGACTGGATCGCACGCGACCTTGACTATTGCATGAACCAATACAACTAACGCCGACTTCGGTTAGCAACAACACAACATTAGGAGATCGACATTGGCGGCCAACGTTTATGAAGGGCTGTTTATCCTGGATTCCAATCGGTATGCGCGCGATCCTGGCGGCGTAGCGGGCCAAATTCAGGAACACGTCGAGAAGCTCGGCGGCGAAATCTTAGTGAGCCGGATGTGGATTGAGCAGCGTTTGGCTTACCCGATCAACGGGCACCGCAAAGGGACCTATTGGTTGACCTATTTCCGACTGGAAAGCACCAAGCTGACCGAACTGACCTATCAGTGCAACATCAACGATAACTTCCTGCGATTTATGTTTGTGAAGCATGATCCGCGGATTGTCGACATGTTGGTGGCGCACGCTGACGGTTCCGCCGAAGAAGAGCCGAGCGAAGAAGAAGCGCCTGCCGAAACGCCGGAAGCGGCGCCTGCCGAAACGGTGGAATCGGCCGAATAAGCTTTTCGCGTCTGGCAAGTCGCAAAGCGTCTTTCGTTTTGGTACGCTTATAGTAGACAGGCGTTCACTGCGACGAGAGTCACGACTTTAGCTTCTGAGGAGATCGAAACATGGCGAGTTATAACCGGGTGATTCTGGTTGGAAATCTGACGCGAGACGTCGAACTGCGATACATTCAAAGCGGTTCGGCGGTGACGGAACTCGGATTGGCCGTCAACGATCGTCGGAAAACCGCATCGGGCGAATGGGTTGATGAAACGACGTTCGTCGACGTCACTCTCTGGGGACGCACAGCTGAAATCGCTGGCGAATATCTCAGCAAAGGCTCGCCGGTGTTGATCGAAGGTCGGCTGAAGCTCGATAGCTGGGAAACCGACGGACAAAAACGATCGAAGCTACGAGTCGTCGGCGAAAAAATGCAGATGCTCGGAGCGCGCGGTCAAGGAGGCGGAGGGCAAGGCGGTCCTTCTGGCGGAGGTCAACGACGACAGCCTCAACAACAACAGTCATCTCCGAACCGCGGCGGCGGCGGGGGCAACAGCTACGGCGGCGGCGACGACTACGATTCGTTCGGCGGTTCGTCGGCAGACGACATCCCGTTTTAATAACTACACATTCAAAACCGATCAGATGCCCCGAGCAGCGGTTCGTTGTTTCGCTGGGCCAAGTGAAAAGCAAGAGGAACAGCGATCATGGCGACCACTCGTGCCGAAAAGCATAGCGAACGTATTTGGAAGCGTCTGCCCAAGGGAAAAAATGGCGGCATCGAATTGCTGCTGATCCAATCGGTCGATCATTTGGGCAAGCAGGGCGACGTCGTTGAGGTTCGTCCTGGGTACGCCAACAACTATCTGATTCCGCAAGGTTTGGCGACAATCGCGACTCCTCATCATAAACGGATGGTCGAGAAGCACCGCGCCAAGTTGCTGGAGATCGAAAAGTCGCGTTTGGCCGGACTCCGCGCGATCGCCGATTTGCTCAACCGCCAAAGCGTGACGATCGAAGCCAACGCCAACGACGAAGGTCACCTGTACGGCAGCGTCGGGCCCGCCGAAATCGTTTCGGCGTTGAAAGAGCAGAACTTCACGATCACTTCCGATCAAGTTCGTCTGGAAGGTCCGTTGAAGGAACTCGGCCTGTATACGGTCAAGATTCACCTGCATGCCGAGATCGAATCGGAACTCAAAGTGTGGGTCGTGCCGACTGTTTCCGGCGACGAATAAGATTCGCTTTCGCATCGAATCGCCCTAACATCTCGATTGATAGAGCCGTCCCGTCGTGGGCGGCTCTTTTTTTCGACAGGTTATGCACGCAGGCCCTGTATGCGCAAACCTTGAACTGAAAAGGGTTGCGGCGCGACTTGGTCGCCAACTTACCTAGGCCGATTGCCGCGTCGTTTCGCCTGACTATGATGGGGCGGGCGAGCAACGACGCCCGTGCTCGATGATCTCTCAAGGAGGAATCTCATGAAAGCCAAATTCCAACGCGTCGACGAGGCGGAGCGCCCGACAGCGGAGATCCTCGACCGGCGTCCTCCCTGCAATTTGGAAGCGGAGATGGGGGTATTGGGGAGCATCTTTCTGCTGCCTGATTGTGCTGACGAAGTGGTCATGATCGTCCGCGCCGACGATTTTTATGACGAGGCGAATCGGAAGCTGTTCGAGCATATGGTTCGATTGCACGACAGCGGGCGCAAGGTCGATCTGACGCTCTTGAGCGAGCAACTGAAGTCGGACGGCGACTACGACTTTATCGGCGGGGCCGCGTATCTGGCGCGCGTCTTAAACAGCGTTCCGAATGCGGCCCATGCGGAGCACTACGCCCAAATCGTGGCGGCTAAATCGATCAACCGCAATCTAATCACGGCCGCTACCGATATCTTGCGCGACGCCTACGACGAAAATGATCAGGCCGACCGCTTGGTGAGTCGTGCTGAAGAAA
>JBITAD010000437.1:0-2541 GCA_044439945.1 Blastopirellula sp. JB062 | reverse complement strand
CCTCCGCCGCTCCTTGCGTGGCGATCGGGGCCAGTTCGTGCCCCATCGCGCGTAAGATTGCCAGCGTGTCTGGCGAAAAGGCTTGATCTTCATACTTAATGATCGCTGGCAACCATTGATGATGGATCCTTCCGGCGTCGACCGCTTCTTGGGCGTTCATCTGATGGTCGATGACGTTCAAAATGGTTTGCAGTACGGTGTTGATAATCGTCCGCCCGCCAGGACTGCCGGTCACCATCAACAGTTTGCCCTCTTTGGTCACAATGGTCGGCGACATGCTAGAAAGCATCCGTTTGTGCGGCGCCGCCAAATTGGGGGAGGTACCAATCAACCCCGCGGCAGTCGTTAAACCAGGCGCCGCATTAAAATCGCCCATTTCGTTATTCAGCAAAAATCCGGCCCCGGGGACGACGATCGCCGAGCCATAGGCGTATTCGAGCGTGTACGTCAGCGAAACGGCGTTACGATCAGCGTCGACCACCGAGAGATGAGTCGTTTCGTCGCTTTCATACGGCCAAGCGAAACTTTCTGGAGACGATTCCGAGGCCCTCGTAACGTCAATCGTCTCGCGCAGGCCCGTCGCATGCTCCTTTGAGATTAATTTCTCGATCGGCATGTCGGGGTTGAAGTCGGGATCGCCCAGATACTGGGCTCGATCGGCAAAGCTGCGGCGCATCGCTTCGGCCATCCGATGCAAGTTTGCGGCCGATCCGAAACCGGCTGCCCGGATATCGTATCCCTCTAAAATATTCAACATCTCAATCACGCCGATCCCGCCGGAACTAGGGGGCGGCATGCCGATTATCTCGTAGCCGCGATACGTACCGACCAGCGGTTTGCGTCGCTTCGGCTGATATCGCTTAAGATCGTCAAGCGTGATCAATCCGTCATTGGCCTCCATCGCTTGCACTAACAGTCGGGCTGTTTCTCCCTCATAAAAACCAGCCGGGCCATGATCGCGGATGCGTCGTAACGTTTTCGCCAAATCCGCTTGTACGAAACGATCGCCCGCCAAATAAGGCTGGCCATTTTTGGTAAATTGCGCCAGCGAAGCTGGATAGCGTCGAAAACGAGGAATCGCGTCGCGGAGCGAACGCTCTAACCCATCGCCGATCAGAAACCCCTCGGACGCCAGACGAATCGCCGGATTAATTAGACGCTGCCAAGGCAATTTTCCGTGCGTTTGCCAAGCAAGATGCAACCCGGCGACGGTCCCCGGCACGCCGACCGCCTGATGACTATGATGATGCCGCTCGAAATCATATTCCCCCTGTTGGTTCAACCACATTTGCGGATGGGCGGCCTCTGGGGCTTGCTCTCGAAAATCGTAGGTGATCGCCTTGCCGTTGTCGGGTCGAAAGACCAAGAAGCCTCCGCCGCCGATATTGCCCGCCGCCGGATGCGTGACGGCCAGCGCCATGGCGGTCGCCACCGCCGCGTCGATCGCATTACCCCCGTCTCGCATCACTTCGGCGCCAACTTGCGAGGCGATCTCGCTTTGCGAAACGACCATCGCCACGCGAGCTCGCTCCGGCTCGTTACCTGCCCAAAGCGTTCCGGCGGCGCATAGGGTGAAGACAAAGGAACGAAACGTCGCGACGAAGGGCTTCATCGGCATGCTCCAGGGCGTAAAATAAGGGAAGCGGGTAGACCCTTCCTTATTATAGACTTCTCGCAAGCCTTGCATCTGATTTCCGAATTTAGCGAATCTGGCATTCTCTCTGGCGTCAGTGGCAGAAAAATTTTACGATTGACGCTCAGTCAGAAGGTTTGATTTTTTAACGAACCAGCTCTTGCGACGTCCGCAGCCTCGATAGTTTTCCTCAACAGGACCTCCTCGTTATGCGCAATTCACGTCTTTCCGGCATCTGGATCGGTTTCGCCATGGGCGGGCTATGCGGAATCGCCGCAATCGCCAGCATGCTATACACGCAATCGCCCAGCACCATTTTAGAGATCCCAGTTCAAGCGAGCGCCACCCGAACCGAAACGATGGCCGCCGCGACCGGTCAGGTCGACTCCAACGCCGAAGGCTTATTCACGCTTGACTTTTTAACCGGCGACTTGCAGTGCTATGTGGTCAATACGCGTAACCAAAACGGTCCTCCGAGCATTTTTCGCTCGAACGTGATGGGAGATCTGCAAATCGACCCGACCGCCAAACCGCAGTTTATGCTAGTCGTGGGACGTGCGATGTTCCAAGGAGGCCGCACGGTTAACGCTCGCCCGGCCAACTCGGTCGTCTACGTGATCGACTCGGTCAGCGGCAATTTCGTCGCCTATGGCATTCCCTGGCAAGAGAACGTCGCATCGCGCGGGGGGGCCCAAAACGGCGCACTCATTCCGATCGCTAAAGGCTCGGCGCGTAACGCGATGATTCGCGAACCCTAAGATTCGCTCGGCCAATTCCCCAACAGAAAAAAGCCCGCGAGATCTCGCGGGCTTTTTTCTGCGCTATCGCTGGATAGGCTGACGGGCGGCGGTGGTTGTCGAGCTTTTCCCCTCCCCCGTACAATAGATCGATTCCCTTTTAATCTCCGC
>JBITAD010000436.1:0-12091 GCA_044439945.1 Blastopirellula sp. JB062 | reverse complement strand
CGAATGATTTCCTTGTAGTTAAGAGCGATCGCTTATTCTAAGGCGAAATCGCCCTCTTTCGTAGGCCGCGGGTTTGCGCCAAGGTGATTTGACCGCCGCCGAGCAAGAAGCATAATGGATCCTCCCCCCTTAATCCTCGCTCGATGGAGCCGATTCATGTCCCGCCTGATTTCTCTGCCGCTGGTCTTGCTCTTTTTTTCCGTCGCGGGCGCGGGAGACAATTGGCCGGAATTTCGCGGGCCGCAGGGAGACGGGGTCGCCGAGAGCGAAAAACTGCCGGTTCAATTTAACGATCCGGCGCAGATTCGCTGGAAACAGGCGATCCATGGTCGCGGCTGGTCTTCGCCGGTGGTGTGGCGAGATCGCATTTGGGTGACGACCGCGACCGAAGACGGCAAGCGTCAGTCGGTGTTGGCGCTCGATCGGCATACGGGCGAAATATTGATCGACCGGGTCGTGTTCGAGACTGAAGATCCGCAAGAGATCGAAGTCTCGAACAGCTACGCCTCGAGCACGCCGGCGATCGAAGAGGGGCGCATTTACGTGCATTACGGCAGTTTGGGCACGGCCTGTCTCGATACCGCCACCGGGGCCACGATCTGGGAGCGGCGCGATTTGCCGTGCAATCATTGGCGCGGGGCGGGCTCGTCGCCGATCATCGATCAAAAAAACTTGTACGTCGCGTTTGACGGATACGACTATCAATATGCGGCGGCGCTCGACAAGCGAACCGGCGCGACGGTATGGCGGCGCGACCGCAACATCGACTACGGCACCGACAACGGCGACCGCAAAAAAGCGTATTCGACCGCTTGCCTGTTTACGCACCAAGGAGAGCGTCAACTGGTGATGCCGAGCGCGACCGAGACGATCTGTTACGCTCCCGAGACCGGCGACGAGTTATGGCGCGTGCGACATGGCGGCATGAACGCCGCGCCGCGACCGCTGTATAAGCATGGTTTGGTTTATATCACCGGCGGCGATCGAGATCGCAAGCTGTTTGCGCTCGATCCGACGAAGCGAGGACAAATGCCGGACGAAGCGATCGTTTGGGGCATGTCGAAAGGAGCCCCGTTTCGCCCTTCTCAAATCATCTTGGGCGAGCGGATGTATGTCATCAGCGATAAAGGGATCGCAACCTGCGTCAATGCGAAAAATGGAGATACCATCTGGCAACAACGCATCGGCGGCAACTATCGCGCTTCGCTATTGGCGGCAGGGGGCAATCTTTATTGCTTTGACGAAAGCGGCAAGATCACCGTCTTCAAAGCGAGCGATCAGTTCGAGCTTGTCGCCGAAAGCATTTTGCCTGACGGCTTTCAAGCTTCGCCGGCCGTGGCGGGCGACTCGCTTTACTTGCGCACGACTCAAGACCTCTACTGCTTTGAGCGCGAGTAACTGGCCGCGGGTCGGGCTTTGCCGGCGCGGCGTTAACAAGTCTCCGGCATAAACGTGGGGATCGCCACGCCGTGAATCGTCGGCGGCGGGCCCAAGACCTGGGCGAGATGCAATTCGCAGTTTCTTCCGCCTAGCGCGTACATCATCGAAACCAACGACGCGTCGTCGCTGGGGATCAGCGCCACCGGCGCGGCGCCTGGGTAGTGATTCAGTTCGGTCACGATCAAAGCCGCCATTTCGATCGAACTGCGACCGACGCCGGGACCGATCATTTGACTCGCCGGATGCCCGAGAGAAGCCATCGCGCCGGTGATCTCTCCTTCGCGCTCGATCACCGAGCAATGCCAATAGCCGCGCTGATTGGCGATCATATAGCGCCAATCGCCGGCGCGCGAAGTTTGCCAGATCTCTTGTTCCAACCGGTCGATCGATTCGACGTCGGCCAAAGTCGCCGGGCGCACCCGATCGATCGGCAGATCGATCAAGCTGAGCCCGCCCGCGGCCGGCACCCGAAAAAACATATCTTGATAGACGGCGTAGGGACGAAAACCGCGGCGATTGTAAAGCGAGAAGGAATCGAGGTTCATCGCGCTCGAAACCAGCCGAACCGGAAGCTGATGCTCTTGGCCGTAATCGAGAATATCGTCTAGCAAGGCGCTAGCAATTCCGCCGCCGCCGCTATCGGCGGCGACGTTCATGATGCCGAGCGAAAGATGGGTCGTGCGGGGATGATAAAAGCAGGAGCCGATCAGACGGCCGTCGACTTCGCTTTGGGCGACCAGACAGCAGCCGGGGTCTAAATCTTCGTACGCTTCGGGATAAAGCAGGCAAGCTTCCGGCGGACAGGCGAAGATCTTTTCGCGCCCGTGCGACTCGTACCATAAGTTGGTCGAATGATGAATCAGCGAGGCGATTTCGGCCGCATCGGCGGAAGTCGCGGTACGAATCTTAAACATGAAGGCTCCTACGACAACGGGGTTTTCCTCCTCTATTTTCCTTTGCCGACGGTCACCAAGTCAACTCAGCCGAAGAGAAACGGCAAGCCGCGGCGCTTGACTCGGCCCGCGCTGAACCGCTAGTCGAGTTTTCTCCATTTATCGGCTTTTCATTGCATCTTGCTCCGCAGAGAATTAGGCTTATCACCACCGCGTCAGTTTTCTCCCCCCAATCGGACAGCTTTCTCATGCGACCTACCCGGCGCCCGTTGCGGCGGCGCACCCTGCCAGGCTTTACGCTGGTCGAACTGCTGGCGGCGATCGCCATCATCGGCGTTCTGATCGGTTTGTTGATACCTGCGGTGCAGCAAGCGCGCGAAGCGTCGCGGCGCGCGCACTGTCAAAATAATTTGCGACAGATCGGGATCGCGGCGCATCAGTTTCATGACCAAGAGAAGCGATTGCCGCCCGGCTGGATCGGCATGACGATCGCCGGCGAAGAAGAGGTGTTCGGGCTGACCGGTTGGGGCTGGGCCGCTCATTTGTTGGCGCAGCTGGAACAAAGCGCGATCGGCGATCGCCTGGCGCTCGATTGGCCGATGCTGCACGAAATTAACGACGCCAGCCGGCAGCAACGGGTCGTTACGTTTTTGTGCCCCAGCGATCCCTCGCCGGAAGATCTTCAGTTTACCTTTGAAGGCGCCGTAGCGCTGACGCTGCCTGCTTCGCATTACGTCGCCAACTTCGGCCCAGTACCGCTCGACTGGTCGACCAACTTCGTGGGAACGAAGCGTCGCTTTACGGGCAAGCCGAACCAAGGACCGTTTCATCACAACAGCCAAACGAAAATTCGCGATTTCGTCCGCGGCACGAGCAACACGATTTTGGTCGGCGAGCGCCGCTCGAAACCTGATACGAGCGCCGCCAGGGCGACCTGGACAGGTGTCGGTTTCGGGCATGCCGAACTGCTGCCGCATGTCGTCGGCAGTTCCGACCAACCGCTCAACAGCGATGACGACGCCGCATTTTCGAGCGGGCATCCGCTGGGCGCCTTTTTCTTGTATGCCGACGGTCATGTCGCGTTTTGGTCGCAAACGACCGAACATCAGCGACTTGCCGCCATGACGGTGATGGACGACGCGCATGGTCGGCTCGACGATCTTCTGGAGGGGCGACACGACGGGCTCGACGGAAGTTCCGACGACGATTCCGAAGGCGATGATTCGGGCGACGGATCGGGCGACAATACGGGGGGCGACTATTTTGACATCGGCGGCGGCGCGGGCTCGATCGGCATCTGTCCGATTTGCACCGTTCCCTCCGACACGCCCTGGCCGCATCTTCCCGACGAAGAGGGACACATTCCGATCGATCGGCCGCTTCCCATCCGATAATTCGGTTCTGCTCGCAAGCGACGGCCGCTTGATTTGCGTTAGAATTGCGCTAATTCTTGGTGCGGCGTGCGACCGATTGCGGTTTGACGTAACCGCCGTCGGCGGGCACGCATCGAAGGGAAAAGTATCGGCTGACTCGCTAGACTCGCGCGAAAGATTTTCATGCCTCGGATTCATTACGTACTGCCGCTCGTCTTGTCGCTTTCGCTCTCCGCTTTCGCCCAAGATTCGGAAATTCAACCGGCGACTCTCGATGGACGCGACGGGCGCAATCTGGCGCTCGATCAGTTTTTTCCGGTCCCGCAGCTCAAGGTCGCCGAGACGAAGTTGCGACAAGCCAAGTTTCCGGTGATCGACGCGCATACGCATTTTCGGTATCGACTGCGCAGCTCGCCGGAGCAATTAGACGATTTCGTCGCCGTGATGGACGAGCAGCAGATCGCCGTTTGCGTCAGTCTTGACGGGCGTTTGGGAGACGAGTTCGACGAGCACGCCAAAGATCTGTGGACCAAATATCCCAATCGTTTTTTGATTTACGCCAACATCGATTGGCAAGGCGACGGCGACCCCGACAAGCCGGAGACCTGGGATTGTCAGCGGCCCGATTTCGGCCGACGCATGGCGCTCGCCTTGGCCGAGGTGCGCCGGAAAGGGGCGAGCGGGCTGAAACTATTCAAGCAATTTGGGTTGGGCTACGAAGACGCCGACGGTTCGTTGTTGAAAATAGACGATCCGCGGTGGGACCCCATTTGGAAAGCGTGCGGCGAGTTGGGCTTGCCTGTGATCATTCATACCGCCGATCCCGCCGCATTCTTTCAACCGATCGACGAAACGAACGAACGTTGGGAAGAGCTGCATCGCCATCCTGACTGGAGCTTTGCCGCAGACAAGTACCCGAGCCGCGAGCAATTGTTAGAGGCTCGTAACCGAGTGATCGAGCGTCATCCGCACACGACTTTCATCGGCGCTCATTTCGCCAACAATGCGGAAGATTTAGCGACGGTCGGAAAATGGCTCGACAAGTATCCGAATCTGGTGATTGAGCCTGCATCGCGAATTAGCGAACTGGGTCGGCAGCCGTACACCTCGCGAAAGTTCTTTTTGAAGTACGCGGATCGCATCCTGTTCGGCACCGACGGGCCGTGGCCCGAGCTGCGTCTGACCTATTATTGGCGATTTTTGGAGACGTATGACGAGTACTTTCCATATTCCGAAAAGTCGTTTCCGCCGCAAGGGTTTTGGCGGATTTACGGCATCGGTTTGCCCGACGACGTGCTGAAAAAAGTTTATTACGAAAACGCTTGCCGCTTGATTCCGCACGCCGAAGAAAAGTTGACCGCCTGGCGACAAGCGCAAAGCGAATCTGACTCGGCCCCGCAAACGAACAGGTCAGAGTAAGTGCCGCGCTTTGATCTCTAGATATTGATTGACCAGGTTGGCGGTCAAATCTTCGGGGAAAACGTCCATCGCCAAGACGCCGCGATGGGCCAGGTCGGTCAGCACTTGATGGCGCCAGGTTAAAATTTCGGAGGCGGCCGCCGCTTCAAACAGATTGCGACCGTACAATTTTTCGGTATCGGCCGCGTCAAAAATTCGATGGTCGCGCAGCAGCACGCCCAACGGCAAATGCCGCCCGACGATCGTGCTTAGATATTGTTCGACCTGGTGGGCGTTCACTTCGTCGATCACGTTTGAGATCATCACCACCAGCGAACGCTTTTGGCAATGGGCTCGCAAATACATGAACGCCGAGTCATACCGCGATTCGACCAATTGCGGAAAGCGATCGTACGACGCATGCAGCAAGCGGTTCATCTGGTTCGATCCGCTTCGCGGCGGCACGTACGACAATATCTCGTTTGAGAAGCATATCGCCCCGACCGAATCTCCCTGGCGCAGGGCGACGTAGCTCATCATCAGCATCGCGTTCAGCGAATGATCGAGCAGGCTGATGCCGTCCGCTTCGTTGGTCATCATTCGCCCGCAATCGATCATAAAGATGATCCGCTGCGCTTGGCTGCTTTGAAACTCGCGCACGGTCAGGCGTCGGCGTCGGGCGGTCGATCGCCAGTCGATATGTTTGTAGTTGTCATCGAGCGTATAGTCTCGGAGCCGCTCGAAATCATGATCTTGTCCGACCTTGCGAGTCCGTCGCACGCCCATCAAGCTGAGCCGGTTGGTCCGCGCCAAGATGGCGTACTCCGACAATTGCTTCATGTCGGGATAAACCTTCACTTCGGTTTCGACCGGGACGCGAACATGCTTTCGCCATAGGCGAAAACTGCTGGTGATTTGCAGATAGACGCACTCAAGCGTGAACGCGCCGCGCGAGTTCGGTTCGAATTCGTAATGGACCGTCGCTCGACTGCGGGGGTCTAGATCGAGCCGAAACTCTTCCGGCAACGCCGAAAACTGCTGCGGCAAGTCGTCGCGCACCGCCATGGCCAGGCGCATTGCGCTGCGATTCTCGATCAACAGCGCGACCCGATGTTTTTTTTGCAGCGAGGCGATACGCAACGTTTCGCGCTCGGCGCCAAGGCGATTGGCTCGCGGCAGCGTGACCAGGTCGACCAACCCGACGAGGACGATCAGCAAGTCGGCGCCTAGCGCGATCAGCAAAATGAAGGGGCTGTAGAGGACGCCGATCGAGATCAGCATCGGCGCCGCCAACAGCAGCGCCAGCCAACGGGTCGGATAGATTCGGCCGAAACGGGCCAAGATTAGCAACGGCGCGGCGAACGCCGCAAACATCAGCAAGGGCGCCGCCGGAGTCGTCTTGAGCGTCGATTCGATTAGCTGCAGGACGAAGTTCACAGCCGAGGCACCTCCACGGTCCGAATCAGCTCGGTCAGCAGATCGTCGACGTCGTGCCCTTCGACTTCCGCTTCGGCCGAGAGAATCACTCGATGCCGAAGGGCCGGAATCGCAATTTGCACCACGTCGTCAGGCACCGCGTAATCGCGACCGCTAAAGGCGGCCAGCGTTCGCGCGCCTTGCATCAGCGTAATGCCGGCCCGGGGCGACGCGCCCATATGAAATTGGGGCCACTCGCGGGTTAGGCGCACAATTTTGTTGATGTAGTCGATCAGCTTATCGTCGACGATCACGTCGCTGTTGAGCTTGGCGATTTCCAAGATTTCTTCCGGCGAAGTGACGACCTCCAGTTCGTCTTCCAAGCGGCGATTGATATCGACCTGACGACTATGCATTCGCAAAATTTCGGCTTCTTCGTCGATCGCCGGATAGTTCAGCATCAGCTTGAACATAAAGCGATCGAGCTGCGCCTCGGGTAGGTTGTAGGTTCCTTCCGATTCGATCGGGTTCTGCGTCGCCAACACTAAAAATGGGCGATCGATGTCATGGCTCGTGCCGTCGATCGTGACGCGAAACTCTTGCATAATCTCTAACAGCGCCGCGTGCGTCTTGGCCGGCGAGCGATTGATTTCGTCGGCTAACAGCAACTGGGTAAAGATCGGCCCGGGGCGAAACCGAAACTCGTTGGTCTTCATGTCGAAGATCGGCGCGCCGGTGATGTCGGACGGCATTAAGTCGGCCGTAAATTGCACCCGGCCGAACTGGCACCCCAACACGCGGCCCAACGTACGCACGAACAACGTTTTGCCCAAGCCGGGGGCGCTTTCGATCAGCACATGGCCGTTCGAGAAGAGGGCGGTCAACGTTCCTAAGACCAGTTCGTCTTGGCCGACGTAGATCTTGCTGACTTCGCGAGTAATTTTTTTGAAGAGCTGACGCGTGCGGGTCTCGGTCGCCTGCTCGGCGTGCCGGTCGTCGAGCGTCGAGCGAAACGCGCCGATCTCCGGCGCGTCGACCGCTTGGCCGTCGGCGCTCGACTCGGCGACGACCGACTGCGCGTCGGGAATGTGTTGAATGGAGCCGCAGTCAGGGCATTTCGCTTTTTTGCCCGCCGCCGAACGAGGCACGCGCAGCGATTTTTGGCAAGCGGAACAAGCGAATTCGATCGTATCGGAAGTTGGCGAACTCATCGTAGCGAATCTGGCTCCCAGGTAGCGATAAACGACGAAATAAAGGTTAAACGCGTGCGCGACCGACCCGACGATAAACGGTTTCGCCGCGAGCGATCTGTTGGTACTGGCGAACGCGCTCTTGCGCGTAATCGTAGTCGTCGGTCGCTTCCAACAACTCGCCTAAAGCGCCAATATGTTTTTGGAAATCGGACGAATGCGTTTCGGGCAATCGCTTCGCTCGGCCGAAGATCGGGTACGAGGCGAAACAAAACACGATCAGCAATAACGCGATATGCAGCCCCAACGGGCTGATCGGCCAGACCGTCAGCCATTCCCAGCCTGAGCGGCCGGCGATCACTTCGTTGGCGGTAACGATATCGACTCCGCGATCGTCGGTCTCTAAAAAGGTGACCGTTTGCCCATAGCCGCATTGCTCGATCAGCTGCGCCGCCAAGTTGCGGTGCTCGTGGTTGACAAGCGGCTGATTCAAAAGGAACGAACCGTTGTTGATCATAATCAACTGATTGCCGCCGTCGTACGGCTCGTAATAACGAAACGCGATCAAATCGTTTCCGTCGGCCGTGGCTAACAGGGCTTCGCTTTCGGTCAAATAACCGGCCAGGTCCGAGCCTTGCGCGGCGCCCCAATCTTCCGGCATCTCGATTCGCGAACGCAAGACGACGTTCGTTTTCGCCGGATCGATCGCCGGAGCCCAACGCCCAATCAAGGCTTTTGGGCGCCGTAGCGGCAAATCTCGGCGGACCTCGAACCAATCGCACGCCGCATGATCTCGCGAATCGGCCGCTTTTTGATTGAAGTCGTGTTGCGCGATTCCTTGTTCGCGCTGCGCGACCAGCAAGTCTTCGGCCGTCGCCTGATCTTGCATCGCGGTCCAATATTCGATTGCGGCGTCAAAGTCGCGATCAATATAGACCAAGGTTCGGCCGACTGAACCGCTCAACCACTCTTCCAAGTATTCGATCGTTTCCGGGGTCGGAGGGTCGAACGAGTCAGGCGCCCAAATGATGACGTCGCTCTCTTGGATTCGCGGCGACAAGCGATTGACCGAGCGGACCGAATAGCCGGCGCGACGAAACAGCTCGCCCAAAACGTAGGTGCCGTTGACGCTTTGCGTTTTTTGATAACCGCTGCGCGCGCCGTAATCGGCCGGCACTTTGACGTGCTGGGGCGCACAACCGAGGAAAATCGCCGACAGCGCGGCGAGCGTTAGCGGCAGCCAGGCGGAATACGATTTCATGAAACCCCTCCGCTGAGATGTCGTCGAAAAGGTTCAAGCTCTTCCCAGCAGCGCTCGAAACGCGATTGCGACAACTTGCGTTGCCCGAAAAAGACGTCTTCAAAGGCGCGGATGGTCGTTTCTAAAATGTCTTGCAGCGCAAAATTCTTTTTGATCTCGCGCAGATACTGGCCGTTCGTTTTTCCTTTCGCCAGGCGAATCACCTGACCTTTGTCAAGTTCGACCAGCTGATAGCTGAAGAGATAGATGATCGCTTCGTCGTAGTTGCCGGCGTCGTAACAACGCCGAGCCTCGGCCAACAAGTCGGAATCGGGGCGTTTCACTTGAAACGGCAAACTCTCTAAGCGATCGACTTGCGAGGTCGTATCGTCAAGCTCAGCGCGGCGCCGCGGCGATGCGTTGAGCTCGGGCTGAGCGGCGTTTTCGAAGTATCGAAAAATCAAATATGCCAATACGCCCAATCCCGCCAGCAGCAGCACGTAAATCAAGATCGCGCCCAGCGACCCTGCCCCGCCTGAAAAAAGGTCGAAGAACCAGGTGAAGTCGGGCCAGTTCCAATTGGGCTGCGCGCCGCCTGGGGTGGGCGGATTGGGGCGATAATCGGGAGCGGTCGGCGGGGTGACCGCGACTCGCGAAAGTTCGTCTTTGTCGGAATCGTACCAATCAGCCGCAGGCAAGCGCGCCAACTCTTCTTGCGTCGTTTCGACCGGCCGCTCAAGCCGCCGGTTCGACGCATCGGGCCCCCAAGGATCGTCGGCTGCGGCGGCGCCGACCAGCCAAGCGACGACCAACGCCGACATGATCGGCATGCGTACGCGCAGGACGCTCATGCGACGGCTCCTTTCCAACGATTGGCCTCGGCTCGCACGACCAGTTCGACCTCCCAACCTTCGCGGCGAATCCGCAGATCGAGATAGCTGAGAAACCGCGCGACCGCCATATAGGCGACCACCAGCCACAGCGACGCCGGCAGAAACAGGTCGAGCATCATCGAATCCCAGGCCCACTGGCCGAACAAATAGCCGCGCAGCGCCCAAACGTTTAAGCAGATCGCCGTCGCCAACGGAATCGACAACGTCGACGCCATCGCCCGAATGACCATGTCGCCGAAGTTCGGATTATGCAACGCCGCGCTGCGTCGGCCGATCGTCATCGTGCCGGCGTCTTTGGCCCACAGCGGGTTACGTTCGAGCAGGATGATCTCGCCGAGAAACGGGCGAACGCCGCGCAGCACCGTCGCGTATGCGGTCAGCATAAACAGAAATATGCCCCAAGCTTCGCCATCTTCGAACGTGCAAAAATAGACCAAACCCATGCCGGGCAAGACGCCCCGCATGATCGCCGTCAGCCAAAACATGCGCGGGGCCAGCGCGAGCGGGGTCGACAACATGCGGCGCCAGCTCGGCTTGTCATGAAACATGACGTCGCCCAGCAACAGCGTCACCAGCGCGGTCGCCAGCGGAGCTTCGAGATAAATCAGCAGCACCATCAAAAAGCCGTACTGACCGGTCGTCACTTCGCTGGGCAAGTCGGGACGCAAGTTCCAGAGCAGCGCGATGTTGATCAGCGTAAACGGGATCGCGGCGAAGGCGGTCGTTAGCAAGATGCGGCGGCCGTACCGTTTGACGACCAACAGCGCAAGATCGAACAGTTCGAGCAAGCCCCGTTCGCGAATCGCGATTTGAGTCTTATCAAGCTGCATCTCGATCTCCTCGCGGATATCCCAACAACAAAAAGTAGACCATCAGCAAAAAACTGCTGAAGATCATCACGCACATCTTCATCCACTCAGGCAGCGCCGACGGTGAGATCCACGCTTCGATCATCGCCGCCAGACAGAACAAGGTCGCCGAAGCGCCCATGATCGGCAGGCTGCGCCACGAGGCGATCTTTAACGAGTCGATTCGATCAAACGCCAGCAGCCGCGATTTGGCGAACAAGTCGTCTTCGGGCTGCGGATCTTCGTTCGCCTCGAGATCGCATTTGCGATGCCGCGGCGAGATCAAAGCCATGCCGAGCCGCAATCCGGCGCCGGCCGCCAGCACGATCGCAGTCAGCTCGAACGGACCATGCGCCATGACGAATTCAAAAAAGTTGTCGCGTACGTCCTCGGGCACGGCGGGGCTCGCCATATAGCCGAAAATGGCGCCTAAAAAGGCCGCGTTGTACATTAACGTGCCGATGCCGCCGACCACCGTAATGCCCAAGGTAAAGCACTGCAAACCGATCGAAGTGTTGTGCTGAATGTATGCGGTCGCTCCTGCCGGCGAGACGTAGTTGTTGCCGACCGACGCTTCGTGATTGGCGACGGCCGCGCTTAAGCCATCTTGTCCGACCAGTTCTTCGGCAAAGCCGGGATAGATCGCCGGATTGGCGGCCAAATACCACGACAGCCCGAAGATGCCGAAGAAGAGGAGAAAGCAAAGCTGAACGCAACGATCGACGAAGATTTGCTGCGGCGTGGCGACCAGCAGACGATAGAGCAACGCGCTGAAATCGATCGAACGACTGCGGTAGAGTTGATTGTGCGCTCGCCCGACCAGTTGATGCAGATATTCGACGATGTTGGGGGGCAGTTGATACGAGTCGGCCAGCGCCAAATCGGCGCAAGCGGCGCGGTAGAGCGCCGCGAATCGCGAGATCGCCCGCGCTCCCATCTTCTTTTTACGACGCATCTCCATCGACGTGCAAAGCACTTCGAGCTCTTGCCAGTTGCGGCGACGTTTTTCGATTAAGTCGGCGACCTTCACGCGGGCAGCCCTTTACGGCGAAAGCGACGTTCGTGGATGTAGCCCCGGCGGGGCGCTAGGACGTTGGTAAGTTTGCGGCGGTTCCGGAAGGCCCGCCGGCGTACAGTTGCGATTCGTTCGACGTGCGATCGGCCGAACTGTCGGAAAGGAAGGTTCGATAGTACAACGCGCACAACATCAAATCGTAGCTGGTATCGGCGGGTAAGTTAAATTGTTTGAGCATCGGCTCGGCCAAGTGACGCGCGATCTCTCTGCGCCGCGCCGTCGTAAAAAATCTGCGTCGTTCGACGTACGTGGCGACCGCTTTGCAAAGACTGGGGCCGGCGACGAAATTGGCCGGAATATATTCGGCCAGCTGGCGCGCTCGATC